>JBATAV010000595.1:0-7857 GCA_049662025.1 Paracoccaceae bacterium
GACAGCACCGTCGTCGCCAGCGGGGGGTGAAACGCCAACCCATGGCCCAGCAATCGCATCCCGGCAACCATTCGCGCATCCAAGCCTTGCGTCAGATGCGCCAAGCCAGGCGCGCGGAACCCCGGCGCAAACTCCCGCTCCCCGGCCCCGCCGCCGACGGCACCCGAGGCCTCCAGCACCACCACCTTGCGGCCCTTTGAGGCCAGACGCGCGGCACAGGCCAGCCCGTTCACACCGCCACCGATGACCAGGACCTCAGAGGACAGCGTAGGCATCGCTCATCCCCCCTTTGCGTCCCGCCTCGCGCAGCACCTCTGCCGCCGCATTGCGCCCCGGCGCGCCCATCACGCCGCCACCGGGATGGGTGGACGACCCGCACATCCACAATCCCCGGATCGGGCTGCGGTATTGCGCATAGCCCGGCACCGGGCGGTTGAAGAGCAGTTGATCAAAGGTCAACTCGCCCTGAAAGATATTGCCTTCGGTCAGGCCAACCTCTGACTCAAGTTCACGTGGCGTGCGAACTTCGACGTGCAACACCCTGTTTTTAAAGCCAGGACTATAGGAAGCGATCTGATCCAGACAGGTGTCGCGGAACGCATCCCGGTCAGCATCGCTCCACTCGCGCCCCGCAATCTTCGGCGGCGCATATTGCACGAAGCACGACATGAAATGTTTGCCCGGCGGGGTCATCGTCGGGTCGATCATCGTCGGGATCATCACATCCTGGAACGGATCGCGGCTGAACTGCCCGGCCTTCCAGTCGTCATAGCCGCGTTCCATCCGCTCCACCGAGTCGGTGAAATGCAGATCGCCTTTGATGTTCGGCGCCCCCTCCGGCAGCGCCGGGAAAACGGGTGCTGCATCCAAAGCAATGTTCAGCTTGCCCGAAGAGCCGCGGATCTTGAACGCCTTGACCCGCTTCACAAACGCGCCCGGCAACTCGGCCTCATCGACATGCTTCAGGAAGGTGCGCTTGACGTCCATGTTGGAAATCACCCGGCTGCCCCGCACCTCATCGCCATTGGCCAGCACCACGCCCACCGCGCGGCCACCGCTGACCAAGATCTTCTCCACCCCCTGCCCCACCCGCACCTCACCGCCCGCCGCCTTCAGCGACGCGGTCAGCGCCCTGGTGATCGACCCCATCCCGCCGCGCGCAAAGCCCCAGGCGCCAACGTTGCCATCCACATCGCCCATGTAGTGATGCAACAGCACATAGGCCGACCCCGGCGACATCGGCCCCAAAGCCGTGCCGATGATGGCCGAAACGGCAAGGTAGCCCTTGATCACCGGGCTCTCAAAATACTCATCCAGAAAGTCGGCAATCGACATGGTCCAGAACTGCACCATCCTGGCCCGCAACCCTTCGGACAAGGCGCCCATCTGCTTGCCCAGCCACAACAGCTCGGACAGATCGCGCGGCCGGAAGCTGCTTGGGTCAGGCGGCGTGCGCATCAGCATCGGCCGGATGAACCGGCAAAACCGCAGGATGTCGCGGGCGTAAAGGTCATAGGCCTCGGCATCGCGGGGCGAATGGCGGGCAAATTCGCGGCGGTTCGCATCATGGTCGCGGAACATGCCCAGATAACCGCCGCCCTCCTGAAACACCGCGCCGCCCTCGTAGGGCAGGATCTGCAGGCCGTGCTTTGCCAGTTCCAGATCGCGCATGATCTCGGGCCGGAACAGCGACGAGACATAGGAACAGTTGGAATAGGTGAACCCCGGATACAGCTCGCGCGACACCGCCGCGCCGCCGATCCAGTCGTTCTTTTCCACCACGCAAACCTTCATCCCGGCGCGCGCAAGGTAACAGGCCGTCACCAGCCCGTTATGCCCCGCCCCAATGATGACAGCATCAAAGCTCACTTCGCCCCCGCCCGGTCCTGAGCCGCCAGTTCCTCAACCGTCAGATCCACCGCCCGCTCCACCGCCGCCAGCGTCTCGCTCAGGCACGACGCATCCAGCCCATGCGCCTCGCACATGAACCACGGCTCGCGGCTGTCGGGTTCCACAATGATCCCCAGATCATGCAGATACCCCGCCATCGTGTCGTAGAACGTGTAATCGGAGGTCTTCCATGCCCGGTAATTGTCCGGCGGCACCGCGTCGAAAAACAGCCCGAACATCGACGGATGCCCCGAGTAGGAATGCACGATCCCCCGCGCATCCAGTATCCGGCTGATCCCCGCCATCAGCGCCCGGCCATGCCCCGCCAAAGTCTCCAAGGCCGGAGTCTCATCGAGAATGCGCAGACATTCCTCGGCTGCCGCCAAAGACACCGAATGCGCCGTATAGGTCCCGCCATGGCTGGCCCCGCCATGGCCGAACGACCGCATCACCGCTTCGCGCCCGGCCACAAGGGCGATCGGATAGCCATTGCCCACCGCCTTGGCGAAGGTGGTGATGTCGGGCACCACGCCCATCAGGCCCTGAATGCCGCCCTTGCCGACGCGGAACCCCGATTTCACCTCGTCGATGATCAGCATCACGCCATGCCGGTCGCACAAGTCCCGCGCCAGCCGCACATATTCCACCCGCGCCATGATGGCACAGCAATTGCCCTGGATCGGTTCGATCAGCATCGCCGCCAGCTTGTCGCCATGGCGCTTGAAGGTGTCCTCCAGCCGCTGCATGTCGTTCATCGGCACCAGATGCGCCAGCTGCTTGACCGTCGGCGGAATGCCCTTGCCATAGGGCACCATTTCCGGATCGTCGTTCGACCCCGGCTTCCAGTCCTCGACATCGGCCATCCACATCGCCGCATCGAACAGCCCGTGATAGCCGCCCTCGACCAAGAGATACTGCTCGCGCCCGGTGTGCGCGCGGGCCAGCCGCAAGGCCGCCATCACAGCCTCCGTCCCCGAGTTGGAAAACCGCACCAGCTCTGCCGCCGGCACCATCTTGGCGATCCGGTCGGCCACCACCAATTCGCGCTCGGTCGACAGCGCGAAGACGCCGCCCACCTCCATGCCCCGCCGCGCCGCTGCATCCACCCGGTCGTCGGCGTAGCCCAGAATCGTCGGACCGTAAGCCAGCCGGTGATCGATATAGCCATTGCCGTCGATGTCCCAGATCCGCCCGCCCTTGCCGTGATCGACATATACAGTCCGGTCATCGCCCCAGTATCGGAACGTCGACGATACCCCCAGGGGCAGCCGCTTCACCGCGCGCCGGAATTGCGCGTTGGATTTGGTCAGGTCGCGGTGCGGCAGGACGGTCTTCGTCTGGGCAGTCATGGGGGCCTCTTGGTGCAATGGCAGATGCAACAACCTCTCACGCCATTGACTGGTTTGTCAATCAGCGTCACATTGACCCTTCCAAACCCCCGCGCTTTCGCTAGAACGGCATCACCCCAAGTGGCATCAACCCAAGTGCCATCAACCCAAGTGAAGGAGCGAACGTGACCGCACAGGTTGCCCAGCCCGCCCGCCCGCCCCGCACCCTCAGCCGAGAGGCGCGGCGCAGCCAGATCATCGACGCGACGATCCAGACCCTGGCCACCCGCGGCTTCGCCCGCACCACCCTGACCGAGGTCGCCCGCACCGCAGGCCTGTCGCACGGGCTGGTCCTTTTCCACTTCGACACCAAAGAGGGCCTCCTGGCCGAAACCCTGGCCTATCTGGCCGAGGAATACCGCCAGAACTGGCAAGCCGCCCTGGAATCCGCAGGCCCCGCCCCCGCCGACCAACTCGCCGCCCTGATCGAGGCCGACTTCTCCCCCGCCATCTGCACCCCCCAGCGCCTCGCCGCCTGGTGCGCCTTCTGGGGCGAGGCGCAAAGCCGCCCGCTCTATCAGGAAAGCTGCGGTGAAAAAGACGCCGCCTACAACGCCGCGCTCGAGGGCATCTGCGCCCGCCTCATCACCGAGGGCGGCTATACCGGCAGCCCCATCCGCCTGGCCCGCATCCTGCGCGTCACCATCGAAGGCAGCTGGCTGGATCTGATGACAATGGAACAACCCTATTCGGTGCCCGAGGCTCTCGCCACCGCCCGCACCTGCGCCGCGCAAATGTTCCCGCGCCACTTCGCAGCCCCCGCCTGACGCCACGCGCAAGGCCGGGGCACATGCCCCCGCCGGATCTGATCAAGATTTCAGGATAGCCCGCAGAGGCCATTGGTGGAGCAGATGTCTACCAATCTACGACCCCACCTTATCACACGCAATCTCATATCATCCTGTTTTTATTGATAACATCTGCCCCCTGATGGATCAGTCTCTTTCATACGGTCGCACGCTGTCCCATCAAAACGCAGGCCAAATGGTGGGACGAATGGTGGGACAGATCAGGAGGGGTTGCGCGATGTCGCTGACTGTGGAGGGTGTCGAGGCCAAGCGAGAGCCAGGAATGTACGGCGACGGCGGCGGGCTCTATCTGCGCGTTGGGCCGACCGGCACGAAAAGCTGAACCGCGCGCACGGAAATCCACGGCAAGCGGCGCGAACTTGGCATCGGCAGCCTTGATCTGGTGACACTGGCAGAGGCTCGTGAGCGCTCAGTTGATCTGCGCAAGGTGGCGCGGACAGGGGGAGACCCGGACGCGAAACGGAAGGCCGCGGCACGGGCGGCGGCAGCCGAGGCGGCGCGCGACCTCGTAACCTTCGAGAAGGCGGCAGAGACCGTTCATGCCACGCTGTTGCCCCAGTGGAAGAACAAGAAGCACGCCGACACATGGATCAACGGCCTGCGGCTTCACGCCTATCTGAAACTCGCAGGCAAGCCGATCCAATCCATAGGCCGCGACGACATTCTCAAGGTGCTTGAGCCAATCTGGACAACCCGGATCGAGACCGCGCGCCGCCTTAGGCAGCGGCTGCAAACCATCTTCCAATGGGCCAAGGGTGAAGGTCATTTCAAGGGCGAGAACCCCGTCGATCAGATCGGGCTTGGCCTTACCCATGTGCAAAAGGCCACCGCCCATCTTGCCGCGATGCCTTGGCGGGACGTGCCCGCTTTCTGGGCGCAACTGGCCGACCGCGAAAGCGCCTCATCTGCCTGCCTGCAATTTCTCATCCTGACGGCGGCACGGTCGGGCGAAGCCCGCGGGGCGACTTGGGCCGAAGTCGACCTTGAGGGCGCAACCTGGACCGTTCCCGGCGCACGGATGAAACGGGGCAAGCCCCATCGGGTGCCACTCGCCCCCGAGGCGCTGGACGTCCTTGAAACGATGCGCGGGCTTGATCCGGTTCTTTGCTTCCCATCGCCAAAGCGGGGCAAGGAAGGCACGCGCCCGCTGTCGGACATGGCCTTCAAGCTGATGTTCAATCAGATGGGCGTTGAAGGCTTCACGTCAGACGGCTTCCGATCGGGCTTCCGCGACTGGTGCAGCGAAAGCGCCAAGGCCGATCCCGAACTTGCCGAAGCTGCCCTGAGCCATGCCACAGGCAACGCGATTGTGCGGGCATAGGCCAAGCGCAGCCTGAAAGGTCGAAGCGCGCTCCCCGGCACCTCCCCGGTGTCGCAAGTAGCGACCAACCCTGAGACAAGGGGCTAGTGTTCTCAGGGGTCCGCCGCGACGGCCCGGCTCCGCCGAGCAAGATCGTTAAGGGCAAAGGGACTGCCTTGGCTTCATGCCGGGGACAGTCGCCTTTTGCCCTTTGCTCCGGCCCTTTCCCCCGAGCATGACCTAGGTAGAAGAAGAAGGGCATCAAGCCGAAATCAAAGGCTTCGGCATTCAGGAACTGCAAGGAGCCCCGAGCGCATCCGGCAAACCGTGTGCGCGAAAACCTCCACCCTTTGCCAACCTTCGCCGACGTCTGCGATCAACTTGGCTCAGCGTTTACAGGCGCGGGGCGTTCGATTGACAGGTTGACAAACTGTCGCGTGAAAGGGCGCCGTTCGGAGGATGAACACCCCTTCCGGCCTCATGAGTGCGTCAGGCGTTGGCTTCCCTCTCCCACAGCCTCTTTCACCGCTCCGCAGGGTTGGCGCGCACCTGTCGCCGCTTTTCCGCACTTCACATTGCGAGCAGACGACATTCTCCAACTTAGTTGCAGGTGATCAGGCTGGTGAAACCCTGCGCAAGATCGGCCAGTGCTTCGGGAGCCACGGCAATCTCGTCCGCAGCCTCTATCGGCTCGACTCCATTTTGATAGAGGAACAGCTTGGCGATTTCCGCCCTAATGGCGAAATTGACGTTTTGGGGAATGTCGCCGGTTCTGTCCGCCACATATTGTGCATCCAGTTTTGCCACCACAACCCCGACAACATGACCAGAGCCATTGATCACCGGGCCGCCAGAGTTACCGGGCTGCACCGGCGCCGAAATCTGCATATTGATCCCGTCGCCGCCCAACCCCTTGAGGCTGGTCACCGATCCGCGCGTGACATTCAGTCCGCCAAGGATATCCGGCAAGGGAAAGCCGGCAACGGTCACATCGGAATTCAGCCGCGCCGGTTTCTCGGCGAACTGCGCAGGCGCGGTCACGGGAACCCTGTCCACGCGAACCAACGCCAGATCAAAGGACGCATCCTGAGCAACAATCACCGCCGGCACACCAGCCACCGACAGGGTTCTGCACCCGTCAACGACATGATTGTTGGTCAGGTATTGCCCATCGGTAGAAACCAGAAAGCCGGTTCCAAAGGCTTTTGCGTTATTGCGTTCGGGCTGCGGCTCCGGCAAGGCCGACGAGGCCGCCTCGGCTTGATCCTGATCGTCCATAAGCGCAGCCAAGGTGACCACACCCGCCGACAGCCGCCCTGGCGTTATCCCGATGTTCGGCGCCCAGCCCGGCTTGATGCTGCCCGACACCGCCGCAAGCATTCCGGCATCCGCCTCCGATGCGCCAAGCAGGATGGTCGACCACGTCCTGCCCCGGAAATCGGATCGAGTATATAGGCTGATGCCGGTCGTGGTACGTGCAGAGGTGATCCAAAGGTCCGACTTTCGCACCGTGTATGGCGCACCGACGGCCTCGGACATGGTGTAGTCGTGCAGCCTTGCGGCCTGCGCCGCCGTGCCCACCGTAAGAGAATAGCCGAAAGTCGTCCCGTCCACGGTCAGATTGACGAAGTGGTCCGACGGCGTTCCGGCCCTGAGCAACCCCATCGGGACAAGATAAGACATATCCAACGCGCCATTGCGTTGCCGGGCCCAGCCGCCCTTGTCGAAGACTGCATAGGCATCCAGCGCCAGTAGGACGACTTCGCCATTGGTGACGAAGGCATCGCCACCGGACTTGGCCTCATAGCGTTCCAGCGCCTTCTGGCTTGCTGGCCCCCAAGCGCCATCAATCATCCCGTTATAGACATTGGCAAAGGCAAGCCCCGCCTGAAGAAAACGCTTTTCGTCCTCGGTCAGAAGGCGGGCGTCGAATTCTTGGCTTAACTGATCGACGGAAAATGCCATTACCGTCGATGCGACCCATGCCAGCAAAACGGCAATCGAAGAAAAAGTGGCAACGCGGCCCATTTTGTTCCAGACCAACCTCATTGTGTCGATTGGAGGCCGGGCCGGGTTCTCTGTCAAGCGCTTGGCAAACCATACCGAAAAACGCTTCCACGGCGACAGAAGCTTTGCTGTCAATCTGGTCCGGCCGCTTGTAGACATACCCAGGGCCGGGTTGCCGGGCGTCGATGTGGACCGCGACCGGCGACACGTTGGCATTGCTGGCCAGGAATTCGACCATCCGGGCGCGGATTGCTTCGCTCTTGCTGTTGAGCAACAGGTCCAATGCCACCTCAAAGGCGCGGGCCTTGAGATAGGCGCGCTTCGCATCCGCCGTCACGATGAAGTCTTGCTGCACCACCCGCAGATGGTCGCGCACCTCTGCCCGCTTCATCGCCTTGTGATACCCCTGTCGGGACATGCCAGCGCGCTCACAGGCGGCAACAATGGATAGCCCTCCACCACG
>JBATAV010000596.1:0-2925 GCA_049662025.1 Paracoccaceae bacterium
TCGCCCTTCTGCATGCGGTGGCGCATATCGAGTTGAACGCGGTGGACCTGCACTGGGACATCATCGCCCGTTTCACCGACCATCCGATGCCCCTGGGATTCTACGATGACTGGGTCAAGGCAGCCGACGAAGAATCAAAGCATTTCAACCTGATCTGCGGCGTTCTTCACGCGCTCGGCAGCCATTACGGCGCACTTCCCGCCCATGCCGGCATGTGGCGCGCCGCCGAAGACACCGCAGCTGACCTGAAGGGCCGCCTGGCCGTGGTGCCCATGGTGCTGGAAGCACGCGGCCTCGACGTCACCCCCGGCATGATCGACATCTTCCAAAAGGCCCCCGACCCCGCCGCCGTCGCCGCCCTGCAGGTGATCTATGCCGAGGAAGTCAGCCATGTCGCCTATGGCTCGAAATGGTTCAACTGGCTGTGCGGGCGCGATGGCGAAGACCCCAAGGAAGTGTTCCACGCCCTGGTCCGGCGTTATTTCCACGGCGGACTCAAGCCGCCCTTCAACGAGGAAAAGCGCGCCGAAGCGGGCCTGCCGCCCGATTTCTACTGGCCGCTGGTCGATGATCCGGCGCCTTCACCGGCCCCGCCTGTCGCACCAAAGCTGAATTGATCGGCGAAATTTCGCCGATACCACCCCCGCTGCAAGCGTGATTTCCCGCCCTCCGGTCAAAATTCTTGCGACGGCCGAACACCTTGTCTAATCAGTTTCAACCCTTGGTGCCGCAAGCCCGGCGCCCTGTCATGGGCCAGCCCGATCATTCGGTCGATCGCAAAACCGAACAACAAGACGGACATCTGACCCAGTGCTCACCCGCCTCGCCTTCCGGATCAATACCCAGCTGGAGCGGTATTTCCCCGAACAGCGCCTGTTTCTGAAATCCGACGAGGCAACGCGCTTCATCCGCCTGCGCCCGGCCACCCAGGCCATTGTCCTTGTCGTCGGCACGCTGGGCCTGGCCTGGACCATCGTCGCCACCGCGCTGATCATGATGGACACCATCGGCGCCGGGTCCGCGCGCGACCAGACCCAGCGCCAGCGCAGCACGTTCGAAGAACGCCTGACCATCATCTCCTCGGACCGCGACGTGCGTGCCGAAGAGGCGGTTCGCGCCCAGGAACGCTTCAACATCGCCCTGGCCCAGGTCAGCGAGATGCAGGAAAAGCTGCTGGCCTCGGAAGACAGCCGGCGAGAGCTGGAAACCGGGGTGGACGTCATCCAGAATACCCTGCGCCGCACCATCAAGGAACGCGACGAGGCCCGTGACGAAGCCGACCGGATGAAGCTGGCGCTGAACCAGCAGGGCGGCGGCGCAACCGAGATGGGCCGCATCCGCGACACCGCCGCCACGCTGGATTATCTGACCGATGCCCTTGGCGACACCGCCCGCGAACGCGATACCAAAGACGCCGAAACCCAGGCAGCTCTGGCCGAGATTACCGCGATCGAGGCTGAAAAGGCCGTCCTTCAGGCCCGCAACGACGCCATCTTCGCCAAGCTGGAAGATGCGGTGACGATCTCGATGGAACCCCTGGACAAGATGTTCCGCGCCGCCGGGATGGACCCCGACGACCTTCTGCGCGCGGTGCGCAAGGGCTATTCCGGCCAGGGCGGCCCGCTGGCGCCGATCTCGGTCTCCACCTCGGGCGGGGCGCTTCTGCCCGAAGAGGTGCGCGCCAATGCGATCCTGAAGGATCTCGAAGAGATGAACCTTTACCGCATGGCCGCTTACCGGGTGCCCCTGGGCATGCCGGTCAAATCCTCGGTGCGCTTCACCAGCGGCTTTGGCGGCCGCAACGATCCTCTGGGCCGCGGCTATCGCAACCACGAAGGTCAGGACCTTGCGGGCGACTACGGCACCGCGATCTTCGCCACCGCCGACGGCGTGGTCACCTATGCCGGCTGGGAAAACGGTTATGGCCGCCTGATCAAGATCCAGCACGAATTCGGCATCGAAACCCGCTTCGGCCACCTGTCGCAGATCCGCGTCGAGGTCGGCCAAAGGGTCTCGCGCGGGGACCGGATCGGTGATATGGGCAATTCAGGCCGGTCTACCGGCACACATCTCCACTACGAAGTCCGCATCGGCGGGACAGCCGTCAACCCGGTGACCTTCATAAAGGCAGCAAACGATGTTTTCTAAAAGCCGCATCAACGAGCCGGGCGCCAAGCCTGAGGCCGAGAAGCCCAACGCCCCGGAGGCAACCGTGACCAAACCCTCGATGGACTTCACCCCTTCGGCGCCCAAGGGCAAGGCCGTGACCTCGATCCTGTCGTCGGATCTGACCGTAGTCGGCAATCTGCGCACTTCCGGCGACATTCAGGTCGAAGGCACCGTCGAAGGCGACATCCGCGCCCATCTTCTGACCGTCGGCGAAAGCGCCACCATCCGGGGCGAGATCGTCGCCGATGACATCGTCGTCAATGGCCGGGTCATTGGCCGGGTCCGGGGCCTGAAGGTCCGCCTGACCGCCACGGCGCGGGTCGAAGGCGACATCATCCACAAGACCATCGCCATCGAATCGGGTGCGCATTTCGAAGGCTCGGTCCAGCGTCAGGAAGACCCGCTGGCTGCCGGCCGCGTGACCACGGCCACCCTGCCGCCGATGCGCGGCATGGCCGAAGTTGCCGACAAGGCCGCGACCGAGGAATAACCAGCCCGTCAACCGACGGGCCGGCATCAGCGCGCCCTTCGTGGCGCGCTTTTTCATGCGTTATTCCAGCGCGCGGCGATACAGGTGCCAGGTGGCATGGCCAAACAGCGGCAGCACCAGAAACAGGCCCAGAAACGCCGTCAGCATGCCCGCAAACAGGGACACTGCGATCAGCACGGCCCAGACCAGCATCACGCCCGGATTGGCCAGCACCAGCGACCAGCTGCAGATCATTGCGGTGATGAAATCCACCTCGCGGTCCAGCA
>JBATAV010000597.1:0-2070 GCA_049662025.1 Paracoccaceae bacterium
CGCCTGGCGTCTGGGCGAGGGCTACGCCGGCCTGCCGGGCTTCTGCAAATCGGCCAGCCTTGAGGAAATCCGGTCCCACGGCCACGTCCTGACTCCGGGCCGCTATGTGGGCGCCGAGGTGGCGGAGGAGGACGAGACATCCTTTGCCGAGCGGTTCGCCGCCTTGCAGGACAAGCTGGAGGAGCAGTTCGCCGAGGCCGAGGCGCTGACGGCCACGATCCGGGCTCGGTTGGCGGGGGTTGGGGTGTGAGGGAGGGGTGGCGGCAGATCAATGTCGGAGTCGCAACTCGCATCAAGCAAGGGCGTTATTTGTCCAAAGAGGAAATGGCGGAAGCAAGTTCTGACATTTCGTCGATTCCGGTGCATGGTGCGAACGGGATCATTGGTTGGACAACAAAGCCCATTTACACGCATGGGATGCCTTTGGTCACTTGTCGCGGATCAAATTGCGGCATGGTCCTTTGGGCTAAAGGCCCCCTTTGGGTGTCGAACAATGCCATGGCAATTCTTCCCGAAGCTGGCCTCGACCTCCGGTTCCTGTATTATTGCCTTCTAGACTCTCGTCCTTACGAGTTTGTTTCAGGATCAGCCCAGCCTCCTATCACTATGGGCGACCTATCCAAGAAATTGCTGCGATTCCGGCTCCCCCTCCCCGAACACCGCGCCATTGCGGCCACACTCGGGGTGCTGGATGACAAGATCGAGTTGAATCGACGGATGAACGAGAGGTTAGAGGCCATGGCGCGAGCATTGTTCCGCGACTGGTTCGTCGACTTTGGCCCCACCCGCGCCAGGATGGCAGTTATCCCCCCTACCTCTCCCCCGGCCTCTGGTCCCTCTTCCCCGACCGTCTGGATGATGCGGGCAAGCCGGACGGGTGGGAGGAAAGACCACTGGACGAAATCGCCGATTTCCTCAATGGCCTCGCCCTGCAAAAATACCCCGGCGAGAATGAACCTGATAGCCTGCCCGTGATCAAGATCGCGGAGCTTAGAAACGGCATCACTGGAAATTCCAACCGTGCCTCGCGCTTGGTGCCGTCTAAATACATTGTCCAAGACGGCGATTTCCTGTTTTCTTGGTCGGGCAGCTTGCTTGCCAAACTCTGGACCGGCGGCGAAGGCGCGCTGAACCAGCACCTGTTCAAGGTCACTTCGGGCCCCTATCCCGTATGGTTCTTTAGCGAATGGGTTCAGCACCACTTAGAAGATTTCAAGATCATTGCTGCGTCAAAGGCTACGACGATGGGCCACATCCAGCGCGGCCACCTGCAATCCGCGAAGACGATCTGCCCACCTACCCCTGTCATTGACCAGTTGGGTAAGTTGATGGCGCCCATAATCGCTCGGATTATTCAGAACGAACGCGAATCCCGCACCCTCGCCCAAACCCGCGACCTCCTCCTCCCCCGGCTGATGTCGGGCGAATTGCGGGTGGCCGGGGTGGCAAAGGAGGTGTCGTAATGTCCACTCTGTCCGAGGCACAGGTCGAGGCCATCCTGCTTGATCAGCTTTCGGCCCTTGGCTATGCCTGCCTCAACGACGCCGTCTCGGGCCCCAATGGCCCGGCCCCGGAACGCGAGGCCTGTTCCGATACCATCCTGCCCGCCCGTCTGCAGGCCGCCATCACCCGGCTGAATCCGCAGGTCCCGCAAGACGCCCGCGAGGATGCCTTGCGCAAGCTGCTGGCGGTGGAGCGGCCCTCGTTGATCGAAGAAAACCGCCAGCTGCACCGGGCGATAGTTCAGGGCGTGCCGGTGGAATACCGCGCGGCGGATGGCTCGATCCGCGGCGATGCGATGCGGCTGGTGGACCCGGAGGACCGGCAGAACGACTGGCTGGCCATCGCGCAGTTCACGGTGATCGAGGCCGGCCACAACCGCCGCCCGGATGTGGCGGTGTTCCTGAACGGTCTGCCGGTGGGCGTGGTCGAGGTGAAGAAACCCGGCGCGGAGACGGCAACGTTGGGGGCTGTCGTCAATCAGTTGCAGACCTGCAAGGCCCAGGTCAGCTCGCTGTTTCGTGACAATCGGGTTGCGGTTGCTGTCCCTTACCGGCATGTGTGCAGGGG
>JBATAV010000598.1:0-2973 GCA_049662025.1 Paracoccaceae bacterium
GAACGCAATTTGCCGGGCGCAGCTCGGATTACTGCGGACTACCACACGTTTCAGGCTTGGATGGTGGAGAAAAAGGTTCACGAAGGGCACTCTGAGCGGGATGCGCTTAGATTGCCAACATCCGAGCGGCTAGCAGAAATGAGGTCTTGGATGATTGAAGGACGGCCTTCGACGTTCGAACCGCCTGCCTAAACATCCAACTCCTCCACAAACCTAGCGTTCTCCTGGATATACTGGAACCGCAGCTAGGGCTTCTTCCCCATCAGCCGCACCCTCCCTAAACCAGCACCCTCTGCACGATCCCCGGCTCTTTGGCGATCAGGGCCAGCAGCACCCGCGCGGGGCCGTCGGGGGTGCGGCGGTTTTGTTCCCAGTTCAGCAAGGTTGCCTTTTTCACCCCGATGGAGCGGGCGAAGTCGGCCTGGCTCAGCCCGGTTTGCGCGCGGATGGCGCGGACGTCTGGGGTGTCGGGGACTTCGATCTGGTGGGTGATGGCGCCTGTCGTGTCGCCCTGCATGTAGGCAATCGCCTCTTTCAGGCCCTGCTCGATCCGTTTGTAGGCTTCGCTTGTCATGTGCGTTTCCCGTGGTGCGCGGCCAGTTGGGCGCCGAGTTTCAAGAGGGCTGCCAGTTCCGGGCCTGACAGGTTTGACTTTTCGTTCTTGGCAAACATCGTCAAAAGGAACACCGGCCCCGCCCCGGTCTGGTAGAAGTGGATGGTGCGGAAGCCGCCGCTTTTACCGGCCCCGGCGCGTCCGAAGCGGGCCTTGCGCAGGCCGCCGCCCAAAGGCGCACCCGCCTCGGGATTGGCGGCGAGCATGTTTATCAGGTCTGTCCGTTCGGCGTCTGTCATGGCCTCCTTTGCCCGGCGGGCGAAGTCTGGCATCTCGATCACCGTTGTCAGCATATATGCGCCAATGGCTTATGTGTCAATGGCGTAGTTGGGAAGTTAAACATCCAGCTCTTCCACAAACCGCGCGTTTTCCTGGATGTACTGGAAGCGCAATTCCGGCTTCTTCCCCATCAGCCGCTCGACCAGATCGGACGTATCCCCCGGTTCTTCCTCGTCGATGGTGACGCGGATCAGTTTGCGGGTTTCGGGGTTCATGGTGGTGTCTTTCAGGTCTTTGGCGTCCATCTCGCCCAGACCCTTGAAGCGCTGGACGTCGATCTTGCCTTTGCCGCCGAGGCCTTTTTCCAGCCAGGCCTCTTTCTCGGCGTCGTCTGCGACGTACAACCGCCGCGCGCCCTGGGTCAGGCGGTAGAGGGGGGGGCAGGCGAGGTAGAGGTGGCCCTTGTCGATCAGGGGGCGCATCTGGGTGAAGAAGAAGGTCATCAGGAGGGAGGCGATATGGGCGCCGTCGACGTCGGCGTCGGTCATGATGATGATCTTGTCGTAGCGCAGGTCATCGACCTTGAAGCGGGTGCCCATGCCGACGCCAAGCGCCTCGCAGATGTCGCGGATTTCCGAGTTGTCGTTGAGTTTGTTGGAGGCGGCGCCAAGGACGTTGAGGATTTTGCCCTTGAGCGGCAGGAGGGCCTGGAACTTGCGCTCGCGCGCGCCCTTGGCGGAGCCGCCGGCCGAGTCGCCCTCGACGATGAAGATCTCGGTGCCGCGGCGGTCGGTGGCGGTGCAATCGACCAGCTTGCCGGGCAGGCGCAGTTTCTTGGTGGCGGTCTTGCGCTGGGTTTCCTTTTCGGCGCGGCGGCGCAGGCGTTCTTCGGCGCGCAGGACGAGGAAATCGAGGATGGCGCCGGCGGATTTGGGGTCTGCCGCCAGCCAGGTGTCGAAATGGTCGCGGACGGCGTTTTCCACCCATTTCGCGGCCTCTTCGGTGGAAAGCCGGTCCTTGGTCTGGCCGACGAAGGAGGGTTCCCGGATGAAGACGGAAATCACCGCGCAGCCGCCGGTCAGCATGTCGTCGCGGGTGATCTCGGCCGCCTTGCGGTTCTTCACCCGCTCGCCGTAGGCCTTGATGCCCTTGAGGATGGCGGCCCAGAAGCCGGCCTCATGCGTGCCGCCCTCGGGGGTGGGGACGGTGTTGCAGTAAGATTGCAGGAAGCCGTCGCGGGCGGGGGTCCAGTTGATCGCCCATTCGACCGAGCCGGGGATGCCGAATTTCTCGGTGAACGAGACTTTGCCGGCGAAGGGGGCGTCGGCGTAGGTGGTGGCCTTTTCCAGCGTGTCGGTGAGGAACTGGGCGAGGCCGCCGGGGTAGTGGAAGGTGGCCTCTTGCGGGGTGTCACCGTCCGCAATGGCGGATTTCCAGCGGATCTCGACGCCGGAGAACAGGTAGGCCTTGGAGCGGACCATCTTGTAGAGGCGCGAGGGTTTGAAGGTTTGATGGCCGAAGATCTCGGCGTCGGGGTGGAAGGTGAAGGCGGTGCCGCGGCGGTTGGGGGCGGGGCCGACCTTCTGGATCGGGCCGCGCGGGGTGCCGCGGGAGAATTCCTGGACGTAGAGTTCGCGGTTGAGGGCGACCTCGACCCTTACGTGGTCGGACAGCGCGTTGACGACCGAGGAGCCGACGCCGTTGAGGCCGCCGGAGGTGGAATAGGAGTCGGAGGAGAATTTGCCGCCGGCGTGCAGGGTGCAGAGGATGACCTCGAGCGCCGATTTGGTGGGGAATTTCGGGTGCGGATCGACCGGGATGCCGCGACCGTTGTCGCGCACGGTGACCGAGGCGTCGGGGTGGACCTCGACCTCGATGCGGTTGGCGTGGCCGGCGACGGCCTCGTCCATGGCGTTGTCGAGGATCTCAGCCACCATGTGATGCAGCGCGCGTTCGTCGGTGCCGCCGATATACATGCCGGGGCGGCGGCGGACGGCCTCCATCCCCTCAAGCACCTCGATCGAGGAGGCGTCATAGGTGGAGGCGGCCTGGGAAAGGAGGTCGTTGCGCATTGGGCTGCTCGGTTGGTTTGGGCACAGGCATTAGATCACCCAAGCGGGGGCGGGCGCAAGATGTTGAGC
>JBATAV010000599.1:0-1587 GCA_049662025.1 Paracoccaceae bacterium
GTGCACGGGGTGGTGCATCTGGCCTTGCAGGGGCGTCTGGTGGGCCTGCCGGAAGCAAGCTTGCGGCCCGAAGTGGCGGCGCTGGTGGGCGCGCTGGTGACCGGCGCGCGGCAGATGCGGGGTTGATGGTGGGTGGTGAGGGGCTCGAACCCCCGACATCCTCGGTGTAAACGAGACGCTCTACCAACTGAGCTAACCACCCGCGATGGCGGCGGTTTACCCCGACTGACGTTGTCACGCAAGCGTCCTGCGTGCGGTGGGTGACTGATGCGGGATGGCCGACAATCGGCCACATTCGACGCGATTGCCGCCCAAATGAAACCAGAATTTCCGGCGAGGATGGGCGGGAATGAAGTCTTGGGACAGGCGCCAGAACCGTGAGTGTCATTGAGAGTCTACCCGCCGCCCGCGCGCCGCGCCTTGGCCTGGCCGTGCTGTTCACGGCCAGCATCTTCCTGTCGGCCTCGCTGTTGTTCTTTGTGCAGCCGCTGTTCACCCGCATCGCCCTGCCGGCGATCGGTGGCGCCCCGGCGGTCTGGACCACGGCGATGCTGTTTTTCCAGACGGTGCTGATTGCGGGCTATCTTTATGCCCATGTGATGACACGGAAATTCTCGGTTCGGGTGCAGATGGTGGTGCATCTGGCGCTGTGGGCGTCGGCACTGGCTTTCCTGCCGCTGGCGCTGCCGGAAGGCTGGCGCTATGACCCCGAAGGGTCGACGCCCTGGCAGACGCTGACGCTGTTTGCGCTGGGCGTCGGGTTGCCGTTCGCGTTTCTGTCGGCCAATGCGCCGCTGATCCAGTCGTGGTACGGGCGCAGCGGCGGGCCGTCGGCTGAGGATCCGTATTTCCTTTATGGTGCCAGCAATCTGGGGTCGCTGATCGCGCTTCTGGGCTTTCCGCTTTTGGCCGAGCCGTTCTTTGGCGCCACCGCGATCGGCTGGGCCTGGGCGGGTGGTTTTGTCGTGCTGGGCGGGGCTTTGGTGGCCTGTGCGCTGTCGGCGCGCGGGGCCGGAGTGGTGGCCTTGGTGGTTGAAGCAAGCCCGGCGCCGACGGTGGGCCGCGTGGTCTGGTGGGCGTTCCTGGCCTTCATCCCATCCTCGCTGATGCTGGGGGCGACGACCAAGATCAGCACCGACATCGGGTCTTTCCCGCTGATCTGGGTGGTGCCGCTGGCCTTGTACCTGCTGACCTTCGTGCTGGCCTTCACCAACCGCCCGCCGGTCAGCCTGCGCTTTCTGCGGCCCGGCTTTGCCGCCGCGCTGGCGGTGATGGCGGTGCTGACGACCGGCCTGTGGTCGCCGCATCTGAACTGGACGATGAGCGGGGTGATGATCGGTGCCGTCTTCCTTGCCACCCTGATGGCGCACCGCGTGCTTTATGAGGCGCGGCCGGGGGCGGCGCATCTGACGCTGTTCTATGTGGTGATGTCGGTGGGCGGCGCCTTGGGCGGGCTCTTCAACTCGATCCTGGCGCCGCTTGCGTTCGATCAGTTCATCGAGTTGCGCCTGACAGTGGCTATGGCGGCGCTGCTGTTCCTGGCGCCGGGGCGGGCCAGTCTGCGCGCGCTGTCGCTGGGGCTGGCGG
>JBATAV010000600.1:0-2682 GCA_049662025.1 Paracoccaceae bacterium
GGCCTCGGCCATGCTGTGCGCGCTGGCGGTATCGGGGCTGCCGTCGGACCGGTTCCTGTTCGCGGGCTTTCCCCCGGCGGCGGCGGGGGAACGGGCGCGATTTCTGGCCGAACTGGCGGGGGTGCGCGCAACGCTGATCTTCTACGAATCGCCGCGCCGGGTGGGGCGGTTGCTGGCCGAGATGGCGGCCAGTCTGGGGGCGGAGAGGCAGGCGGCGGTCTGTCGCGAACTGACCAAACGGTTCGAAGAGGTCAGCCGCGGGACGCTGGGCGCGCTGGCCGAGAGTTTTGCCGGGACCGACCCGAAAGGCGAGATCGTGCTGGTGGTGGACCGCGCCGCCGAGGCGCCGCCCGATGCCGACAGCCTTGAGACCGCGCTGCGCACCGCGTTGCAGACGATGACGCTCAAGGATGCGGCGGCGCATGTGGCGGAAAAGATGGGGGCGGCTAAACGAGACATTTACCAAATGGCGCTAAAACTGTCGGAAAGGCAGGGATAGGGTGCTATCCTTTCGCCGTGCGAAGGGGATGCCATGCCGTTGGGTTTTGTTGCCGAGGTTCAGGTCGTCGAAGCGCGCCGGATGCGCGGGCGGCGGTCGCAACTTGCGGGCCTTTCGGCCGAGGATGCGGTCTGTCGGCGCTATCTTGCCTCGGGGCATGATCTGGTCGCCAGCCGCAAGCTTTGCCCCGAAGGCGAGATCGACCTGCTGTTCCGCAAGGGGTCGGTGCTGGTCGCGGTCGAGGTGAAGCAAAGCGCCACGCATGCGCTGGCCTGGGAACATGCGACGCCTGCACAACTGCGCCGGGTATCGCTGGCGGCCGAACGCTGCATGCTGGAGATGGCGGCGGATGGTATCGGCGACATGCGGCTGGATCTGGCGCTGGTTGATGGGCGCGGTGAGATCGACATCATCGAATCGCTGTTTCTCGACTGACGGGTTTGCATCCCGGCGGGGCTTGCGTCATCAAGGGGTGTTCCCTTGAAGGAGAAGGCGATGGCCCTGAAAGTTGCCCTGCAGATGGACCCGATCGGGGCTGTCAACATCAACGCCGATTCGACCTTTCGCATTGCGCTGGAGGCTGAGGCGCGCGGGCATTCGCTGTTTTTCTATACGCCCGACAAGCTGGCCTTCGTTGAAGGACGCGTGATGGCGCGGGGCTGGCCGATCGAGGTGCGGCGCGTGCAGGGCAATCATGTCAGCTATGGTGAGGAGACCGAGGTCGATCTGGCCGATTTCGACGTGGTCTGGCTGCGCCAGGACCCGCCGTTCGACATGGGCTATATCACCACGACGCATCTGCTGGAGATGATTCACCCCGGGACGCTGGTGGTGAATGATCCGTTCTGGGTGCGGAACTTCCCCGAAAAGCTGCTGGTGCTGCGCTTTGCCGATCTGACCCCGCCCACCGCCATCGCCCGCGACCTGCAGACGATTCGCGCCTTCAAGGCGCGGCATGGCGATATCATCCTGAAGCCATTGTACGGCAACGGCGGCGCGGGGGTGTTCCGGCTGGACCCGAACGACCGCAACCTTTCCAGCCTGCACGAGATGTTCACCGGCATGAGCCGCGAGCCGATGATCGTGCAGAAATTCCTGCCTGACGTGGCCAAGGGCGACAAGCGGATCATCCTGGTCGATGGCGAGCCGGTGGGGGCGATCAACCGGGTGCCGCAGGCCGGCGAGACGCGGTCGAACATGCATGTCGGCGGGCGGCCCGAGAAGATCGGGCTGACCGACCGCGACAGGGAGATTTGCGCCACCATCGGGCCGTTGCTGAAGCAGAACGGCCAGGTTTTCGTCGGCATCGACGTGATCGGCGACTGGCTGACCGAGATCAACCTGACCTCGCCGACCGGGATACAGGAGCTGGAGCGGTTCGACGGCACCAACTCTGCCGCCCGCATCTGGGAGGTGATCGAAGCCAAGAAAGCGGGATGAGCCTGCGGCTGCGGGCGTTGAACGGGGTGCCGCGCCGGGTGGCCAAGCCCTTTCTGGCGCGTGTTCGCAAGCCGCAGACCCTGCGCCGGGGCTTTGCCATTGCCGCCGTCTTGCTGATCAAGCCTTGGCCCGCCCGGTCGCTGCGCGGCCCGTTTGGAACCGAAATGGCCAGCGGCACGCCGGCGACCGGGCGGGTGATCCTGTATCTGCACGGTGGCGGCTATGTGGCCGGATCGGCCTGGACGCATCGGGAATTGCTGGGCCGGATGGCGCGGGCGACCGGGTTGCGGATCAAAGCACCGGAGTACCGATTGGCGCCGGGTCTCCCCCTGCCCATGGCGTTGGAAGATGCCGCTTTGGCCTGAGACGCGCTTTTGGCAAGCGGGCTTGCCCCCGACCGGATCGTCCTTGCGGGCGACAGTGCGGGCGGGGGGCTGGCCCTGGCGCTGCTGGCGGCGCGGTTGCGCTGCTTTGGCGCGGATGTGAGCGTTCAGGTCACGCCGGAGGCGCCGCATGTCTGGCAGATGTTCGGCTTTCTGCCTGAAGCGGCGGCGTTCTTGCGCCAGGCGCTGGCGGTTGAGGGCGCTAGTTCGTCTTGACCACCAGCCGGTAGCCGATCGCCTCGGCGACATGCGGCTGGCGGACGGTTGGCGATCCGTCGAGGTCGGCGATGGTGCGGGCGACGCGCAGCACGCGGTGATAGCCGCGCGCGGTCAGGCCCATGCGTTCGGCCACCCGCGACA
>JBATAV010000601.1:0-4555 GCA_049662025.1 Paracoccaceae bacterium
ATGTCGCGCCGGATGATCTTTCCGATCCTGATGGGGGTCGTGGGCTGCGCAGTGCTGGTCGTGCTGGGGGTCTGGCAGGTGCAAAGGATGCACTGGAAGACCGGGGTGCTGGCCGAGATATCGGCGATGATCGGCGCCGATCCGGTGCCGCTGATGGCCGCACCGGAGGAGAGGGCCGACAAGTATCGTCCGGTGATGATGGATGGCCGCTTCACCGGCGATTTTGTCCAGATTCTGGCGGGCGATGGCCGGTCGATTCCCGGTGTGCGTATCATCGAGGCGTTCGAGATGACGGGGGGCCGCCGGGTGATGGTGGATCGCGGCTACCTGGACGGTGACGCCCGCAGCATTCCGCGCCCGCCCCATGCGGCGCATGTGGTCGGCAACCTGCACTGGCCGCAGGACAGCGACAGCTACACCCCGGTGCCCGATCTGAAGGCCGGGTTGTGGTTTGCCCGTGACCTGCCGACGATGGCGGCGTTTTTACATACCGAGCCGGTGCTGATCGTCGCGCGCGATCCGACCGGCGACGGGATCGAGCCGGTTCCGGTCGACACCTCGAACATTCCCAACGACCATTGGGGTTACGCGATCCAGTGGTTTTCGCTGGCGGTGGTCTGGGCGGGGATGACACTCTATCTGCTGTGGCGTATCAGGCAGCGGACGGTTTGAGGGGAAGCGATGCGATACATCTCGACACGAGGGGCCGCGCCCGAACTGGGGTTCGGCGAGGCGATGATGACGGGGCTGGCGCGCGACGGCGGGCTATATGTGCCGCAAACCGTGCCGGTGATGGCGGCGGAGGACATCGCCGCACTGGCCGGCCTGCCCTATGAAGAGGTGGCGCTGCGGGTGATGCGGCCCTTCGTGGCCGGGTTCTTTGCCGATGACGAGATGAAGGCGCTGCTGGCGCGCGCTTACGCAGGCTTTCGTCACGCCGCCCGCGCGCCTTTGGTTCAGTTGGGGCCGAACCATTTCCTCTTGGAGCTGTTCCACGGGCCGACGCTGGCCTTCAAGGATTTCGCCATGCAGATCATCGGCCAGATGATGCAGGCGGCCCTAGCGCGCAGCGGAGAGCGGATCACCATCGTCGGCGCAACATCCGGCGATACCGGATCGGCGGCGATCGAGGCGTTCCGCGGGCTGGCGAATGTCGATGTGTTCATCCTGTTCCCGCATGGCCGGGTATCGGAGGTGCAGCGACGGCAGATGACGACGCCTGCGGAAGCCAACGTTCACGCGCTGGCGATGGATGGCGATTTCGACGATTGTCAGGCCCGGCTGAAGGACATGTTCAACGACTTCGCCTTTCGCGACGGGGTGCGGCTGGCGGGGGTCAACAGCATCAACTGGGCGCGGGTGCTGGCGCAGGTGGTGTATTACTTCACCGCGGCGGTGTCTTTGGGGGCCCCGGCGCGCAAGGTCAGCTTCACCGTGCCGACCGGCAATTTCGGCGATATCTTCGCGGGCTACATCGCCAAGGCGATGGGGCTGCCGATCGACCGGCTGGTGATCGCCACCAACCAGAACGACATTCTCGACCGGGCGATGAAGGCGGGCGAATACCGCACCAATGGCGTGCGGCCCTCGATCAGCCCGTCGATGGACATTCAGGTTTCCTCCAACTTCGAACGTGCGCTGTTTGAGGCCTTGGGGCGCGACGGGGCAGCAGTTCAGGGGCTGATGGATGGGCTGAAGCAAGGCGGCGGTTTTGCCATTCCGAAAGCGGCGATGGACCGGCTGAAGGCCAGCTTTGAGTCCGGTTCCTGCTCGGAGGAAGAAACCCGCGCCACCATCGCGTCCGAGTTGGCCGCGAGTGGAGAGCTGCTGTGCCCGCATTCCGCCGTGGGGGTGAAGGTGGCTGCCGACCATCTGGGCACCGTGCCGATGATCACCCTTGCCACTGCGCACCCCGCGAAATTCCCCGATGCGGTTGAGGCCGCGACCGGCCTTCGCCCGGCCTTGCCGCCGCATATGGCGGACCTGTTCGAGCGGCCCGAGCGGGTGACGCGGGTGCCAAATGACCTGACGGCGCTGAAAGCGCTGATCCGCGAGCGGCTGGGCTGACTTGCGGTTCCGGCGTTGATCGGCAAACCGCTGAAATACGCCGATGCCGCGTCGGCCAGCCGCGATTGCGCGCCCGCCGCCTCACAGGCGCAAGGCGGCAACCGGGATACAAGTTCGGGCAGGTTTTTCAATCCGTCAGATTCCGCGCGCGCGGGCCTTTTCCTGACCGTAGCGCCCCTGTATGACCGGGGAACCAGACCCATCTGATCGGACATGCCTTGACGGTTCAGTTGCACAGCCTGCCCAACGGTTTCCGCATTGTCACCGAAGACATGCCGGGGTTGAAATCCGCCTCCGCCGGGCTGTGGGTCGGCGCGGGCGGGCGGCATGAAGCCACCGCCCAGAACGGCATCGCGCATTTTCTGGAGCATATGGCCTTCAAGGGCACCAAGCGGCGGACTGCACTGCAGATTGCCGAGGAAATCGAGGATGTCGGCGGCTATATCAACGCCTATACCTCGCGCGAGATGACGGCCTATTATGCGCGCTGTCTGTCAGCCGATGTGCCCCGCGCGCTGGATGTGATTTCCGATATCGTGCTGAACCCGTTGTTCACCAAGGCCGATATCGAGACCGAGCGCCATGTGATCTTGCAGGAAATCGGCCAGGCGGCGGATACGCCTGACGACATCATCTTCGACTGGCTGCATGAGGTCAGTTACCCCGGCCAGGCCTTCGGCCGCACCATCCTGGGGCCCGAGGAACGGGTCAGCGCCTTCGGGCGGGCCGACTTGCGGGCCTTTACGGGCGCGCATTACGGCCCCGATCGGATGATCCTGTCAGCGGCAGGGGGCGTGGACCATGCGACAATCGTGGCCGAAGCCGAGGCGATCTTTGGCGCGCTGAAGCCGGTGGGCGACCGGGCGCCCGATCCCGCCCGCTTTGTCGGTGGCGAGCGGCGCGAGGTGAAGGATCTGGAGCAGGTGCATTTCGCCCTGTCGTTCGACGCGCCAGGCTATCTGCACGACGATGTCTATACCGCGCAGGTCTGGTCGATGGCGATGGGCGGTGGCATGTCGAGCCGCCTCTTTCAGAAGATCCGCGAAGAGCGGGGCCTGTGCTACACGATCTATGCGCAATCGGCAGCCTATGAGGATACCGGCCAGATCACCATCTATGCGGGCACCTCGAAAGAAGAGATCGCCGAACTGACCCAGCTGACCGTCGACGAGATGAAGCGCGCCGCCGATGACATGTCTGATGCCGAAGTGAACCGCGCCAAGGCGCAGCTGAAGGCGGGCATGCTGATGGGGCTGGAAAGCCCGTCATCGCGCGCCGAAAGGAACGCGCGGCTGTTGTCGATCTGGGGCCGGGTGCCCGATCTGGACGAGACGGTGGCGAAGGTGGATGCCGTGACCACGGCGGGCATCCGCGCCTATGGCGGCACGTTGCTGGCGCCGAAGGCGGCGCTGGCGCTGTATGGCCCGGTGGCCCGTGCGCCGGGCGTGGAGGAGATCCTGAAAGGGCTGGCTGCATGATGCTGGGTCTGCGTCGCCGCATCCGGGTCGAGACCGAGCGGATGACGCTGCGGCTGCCCGCCCATGCCGACTGGCAGGCCTGGGTGGCGCTGCGCCGCGCCAGCGCCGCCTTTCTGACCCCCTGGGAACCGGTCTGGGGCAACGATCATCTGGCGCGCAAATCCTTTACCAACCGGGTCTATTGGGCGCAGCGCGCCGAGGGCCAGGGCACGGCCCTGCCGCTGATGATGTTTCGCCGCGACAATGGCGCGCTTCTAGGCGCGATCACGCTGGACAATATCCGCCGTGGCCCGGCGCAGGCCGGTACGCTGGGCTACTGGGTGGGGGCGGCGCATGCCCGGCAGGGTTACATGCGCGAGGCCATTCTGGCGGTCACTCATCACGCCTTTCAGAGCCTTGACCTGTCGCGGCTGGAGGCGGCCTGCCTGCCGGAGAACGCCGCCTCGCGCGGGGTGCTGGAGAAATGCGGCTTCAAATATGAAGGCGTGGCGCAAAGCTACCTGCAGATCAACGGCCGCTGGCGCAACCATGTGCTTTACGCCAACCTGCGGTCTGATCGCCGGGGCCGCACCGATGTCGGGCAAGCCTGAACCTGCACCACGGGCGGTGCTGTTGCGGGGCGTCAACGTCTCGGGCCGCAATCGCCTGCCGATGGCAGATTTCCGCAAGCTGCTGGAGGGGCTGGGTTTGCAGCGGGTCGAAACCGTCATCCAGTCCGGCAACGCGGTTTTCTGCGGCGGGCCGGATGATGACGCGCTTGCCGCCAGCATCCGCGCCGCGCTCCTGTCCGCCTTCGGTTTCGCGCCCGAGGTTTTCCTGCGCGATCTTGCCGCGCTTGAGGCCGCTATGGACCACCCGTTCGGCCCTGACGCCGACCCGTCGCGGGTGCACGCGGTGTTTCTGGCCGAACCGGCGCCCAAGCTGGACGACGCGCGTCTGCAGGCGGTCCGGACAGACGAGGCGTGGTCGCTGCGCCCCGGTCTGTTCCTGTTGCATACGCCCTCGGGCAT
>JBATAV010000602.1:0-5457 GCA_049662025.1 Paracoccaceae bacterium
GGCAACGACAGTCTTGATGGCGCCTCGGGCAACGACGTCTTGCGCGGCGGGACCGGCATCGACACCCTGACCGGCGGCATCGGCAACGACACCTTCCGGTTTTCCGCGCTGAACGAATGCGGCGACCTGATCACCGATTTCGGCAACATCCTGAGCAGCGACGACCGGTTCCAGATCACCGCGGCGGCGTGTGGTGGTATGATGCCGTTGGGGACGTTGGCGGCGAACCAGTTCCAGACCCGCGCCGACAATCTGGCGCAGGACGCCGACGACCGGTTCATCTTCAACACCACTGACCGGACGCTGTGGTTTGATGCCGACGGCAATGGTGCAGGGGCCGCGATCATGGTTGCCGACCTGCAGGCGGGGGCTGTGGTGACGGCGGCGGATATCCTGCTGATCTAACCGGGCAAGCGCGCTCCGGCAAGGTCCGCCCCCCCGTCAGGCAACCAGGGAACCGGTGCCATCTGCGCGCTTTTGTCTCGCTTGTCGTTCCCGGCAACGAGCCAATTTATTGAATCACGGCACAGCAAGTTTCACGGACGGCGGATCGGGCGCCATCTGCGTCGGGCTTTGGCTTGTGTGTCGCAAACGTCGCTGATTCCTGAGGTTTTGTGTGGCCAGGCCGATCCGAGAGCCACTTTGCATCTGGAGACATGAAGATGACGTCCTTTGCAGTCTCGTCGGCAGCCAACCTGTGGCAAAATCCGGCCCGCTTCGAAACCGGTCCTGCCGGTCACGATGGCATGGGTCAGGGGTTGATCCAGGGTACGGGTGACAATATCGACCTGCCCGGCCACGGCAGCGCCACCTTGGCGCAATCCGGCCGCGCCATGTCCGCGCGATTCATCGACGCGACCGGTTTTTTCATCAACTACGGCTCGATCGTGGGCCGTTTATACCCGCCCGGCAACATCGGCCCTTCCATCGAAATCGGCAGCTCTCTGGCCACAGCGACCTTCTGGGTCGTCAACTACGGTTCGATAACCGGTAATCCCACTGCCATACTGCACTCTGGCGGCGCGACCGATACGCTGATTGTGGTCAACAGAGGCACCATCATCGGGGGATTCTATAGCGATGGCTCGATCTTCGGGGGCTACTACAGCGGTGACTCGAAAAACTCGGTCGACATCATTCAGAATCGCGGGGAGATGATCGGAAAGGTCGTGACTGGCGGCGGCGATGACACCGTCGACAACCGTTACGGCAGCATCAGGTTTGATATCGATATGGGCGACGGAAACGACCGTTATGTCGCCCTCGACCACGGCAGCGTGGACGGTGTTGTCTATGGCAACGGCGGAGCGGATACCTTCTTCGGCAACCAGACTTCAGTCGAGCGCTTTTCCGGCGGGGACGGCGTGGACACGCTGGATTTCCGGTTTGGCGGCGCGGTCACACTGGCGCTGGACCTGTCGTTCGCACCAGGTGACGCGGCGTTGGGCGACCAATATATCGAGATGGAAAACGTGTTCGGCTCCGACATCGGTGATGACGTGATCCGCGGCGACGGCCTTGCCAATGCACTGTTCGGTTTTGGCGGCAATGACAGCCTGGACGGCGCCGGGGGCAATGACGTGCTGCGCGGCGGAGTGGGCATCGACACTCTGACCGGTGGCACCGGCAACGACACCTTCCGGTTTTCCGGGCTGGACGAATGCGGCGACCAGATCACCGACTTCGGCAACACCGTCGGCGATAACGACCGGTTCCAGATCACTGCAGCGGCCTTTGGCGGCGGGCTGGTGGCGGGGGTGCTGGCGGCGAGCCAGTTCCAGACCCGCACCGACAATCTGGCGCAGGATGCCGACGACCGCTTCATCTTCAACATCACTGACCGGACCTTGTGGTTCGATGCTGATGGCAATGGCGCAGGAGCCGCGATCATGGTCGCCGACCTGCAGGCGGGCGCGGTGGTCACGGCGGCGGATATCCTGCTGATTTGAAATGGAAAACCTTCGAAATGGGTTTTTCCGCCGGTGACAGACTGCCAGCGGATCGCGCACATGCTCACTTGAACAAGGAGATTTGAAATGACTCTGCAGATCGCGTCTACCGACACCATCGGCCCGGGTTACCGCATCACCCTAACCGGCACCGACTCGCTTTTCGTAAAGGCCGGGGTGCTGGTCGCCTCGACCGATGGAATCGGCGTCTTGGCCACGGGCAACTACAGTTCGATCACGGTTGCGGGCAGCATCGCTGCGGAGGAGTACGGAATCCGAGCTGGTTCCCCGAGCCTTACGAGCAGCGGCATGCGGGTTTCCATCCTGTCGGGCGGTTCTGTTACCTCGGTCGGGACTTCTGCGGTCGGGGTGTTTGGTACCGACGCCTATCTTGAAAACAACGGCAGCCTCAGCGGGGCCAACGGGTGCCTGCTTGGCGGTGACTATGCCACTTTGGTCAACCACGGACAGATCAACGCCAGCGGTACTGCCACCGGGATCGCCGTCGAGATGTACGACGCCAGCAGTATCGATGCCACAGCGACACGGTTGATCAACTTCGGTACGATCACCAGCGGGGATATTTCGGTGTACGGTGACGCCAATTCGAAGGACACCATTCAGAACTTCGGAACCATCGTCGGCGACATCTTCCAGTTCGATGGCGACGACCTGCTGATCAACCGCGGTTTGACCGTTGGTCTTATCGATACGTCCTATCAGAATGACACGGTCGACAACCGCGGCGGCACGATCGAAGGCGATGTGCTGATGGGCTATGGAAATGACCGCTATGTCGGCACCGGCGGCACGATCATCGGCGCGGTATACGGCGGTGGGGGGGCGGATACGTTCTTCGGAAACGAAAACTCGGCCGATGTCTTTGTCGGCGGCGCCGATGTCGACACGCTGGACTTCCGGCTGGGCGGTCAGGTCACGCTGGCGCTGGATCTGAGTTTCGCGCAGAACGGGGCGGCGCTGGGGGATACCTATTTCGAGATGGAAAATGTGTTCGGATCGGACGTTGGCAATGACGTGATCCGCGGCAACCCTGCGGCCAACGCGCTGTTTGGCTGGGGCGGCAACGACAGTCTGGACGGGGCCGGTGGCGCCGATGTTCTGCGCGGCGGCACCGGGGTGGATACGCTGACCGGCGGCACCGGCGACGACACCTTCCGGTTCTCGGCGCTGACCGAATGCGGCGATCTGATCACCGATTTCGCGGGCAACCTGGGCAACAACGATCGCTTCCAGATCACTGCGGCGGCCTTTGGCGGCGGGTTGGTGGCGGGAGTGCTGGCGGCGAACCAGTTCATCACGCGGGCCGACAATCTGGCGCAGGATGCCGACGACCGCTTCATCTTCAACACCACCGACCGGACCTTGTGGTTTGACGCCGATGGCAATGGCGCAGGTGCGGCGGTGATGGTCGCCGATCTTCAGGCGGGCGCGGTGGTGACGGCGGTGGATATCCTGTTGATCTGAAAGCGGTCTCTTCCAAGGCCGGAACGTATTCTAAAATTCGCATGTTTTCAATGTCTTGCCTGGCCTGCGCACAGCCTTGGCCGGGACAATCGCGATTGCTCCGGCCCGCGTCCTGACCTACCTTGTCGCCAAATTCGAAGGAGGAAGACATGACCGACAGACCCATGGGGTTCGACACGCTGGCCATTCACGCCGGGACGGCCCCCGACCCGGCGACCGGTGCGCGGCAGGTACCGATCTATCAGACCACGGCTTACGTCTTCAAGGATGCCGACCACGCCGCACGGCTGTTCAATCTGGCCGAGGTGGGCAACATCTACTCGCGGCTGACCAACCCCACCGTCTCGGCGCTGGCCGCACGGGTTGCGGCGCTGGAAGGGGCGGCGGGCGGCATTGCCTGTTCCTCGGGGCATGCAGCCCAGATCATGGCGCTGTTTCCGCTGATGGGGCCGGGCAAGAACATCGTCGCCTCGACCCGGCTTTATGGCGGCACGTTGACCCAGTTCGGCCAGACCATCAAACGCTTTGGATGGTCGGCCAAATTCGTCGATACCGACGATCTGGGCGCCGTTGCCCGCGCCTGCGACAAGAACACCCGCGCGATCTTTTGCGAAACCATCGCCAACCCCGGCGGCTATGTCACCGATATTCCGGCCCTGGCCAAGATCGCCGACCGCAAGGGCATTCCCTTGATCGTCGACAACACCACCGCCACGCCCTGGCTGTGCAAGCCGATGGAGATGGGGGCAACGCTGGTGGTGCATTCGGCCACCAAGTACCTGACCGGCAACGGCACTGTTACCGGCGGCATCGTGCTGGATTCGGGCAAGTTCGACTGGTCGGCCTCTGACAAGTTCCCCAGCCTGTCGCAGCCCGAACCGGCCTATCACGGGCTGGTGTTTCACCCGACGCTGGGCAGCATGGCCTTTACCTTCCATTCCATCGCCATCGGCTTGCGCGATCTGGGCATGACAATGAACCCGCAAGGTGCGCATTACACGCTG
Organism: Paracoccaceae bacterium; assembly: GCA_049662025.1. GTDB lineage: Bacteria > Pseudomonadota > Alphaproteobacteria > Rhodobacterales > Rhodobacteraceae > Pseudogemmobacter. The sequence goes on from JBATAV010000602.1 coordinate 4,439, forward strand.
ATGGGGATCGAGACCCTCGGCCTGCGGATGGAGCGGCATGTCAAGAACGCGCAAGTGGTGGCGGAATGGCTGGAGAAAGACCCCCGCGTCGAAAGCGTCACCTATGCGGGCCTGAAATCCAGCCCCTACAACAAGCGGGCGAAGAAGATCGTGCCGAAGGGGGCGGGGGCGCTGTTCACGGTGGCGCTGAAGTCGGGCTATGACGGCTGCGTCAGCCTGATCAACAAGGCCAAGCTGTTTTCCCATGTCGCCAACCTGGGCGATACCCGCAGCCTGATCATCCATCCCGCCTCGACCACCCACCGCCAGCTGACCGAAGAGCAGCAGGTCCGGGCGGGTGCGGCGCCGAACCTGGTGCGCATCTCGATCGGGATCGAAGATGTGGCCGATATCATCGCCGATCTTGATCAGGCGATGGGCTGAACCCAACGGAAAACGGGGCCGCAGTCAATTCTGCGGCCCCTTTTGTCTGCGTCTTCAAACCTCAGAACAGCGGCGGCGCGGGGTAAAGCCCCTTCGGCAGCGGCCCCAGTCTGCCCACCCGGACCGTTGCCGATGCCTCGCCTGGCGCGGTCCAGCCCACCGTCATGTCCAGTACCCGGCACGGATGGCCGGCTGCCTGCTCGTTCTGGCACAGACCGCCGACCGCCTTGACGACGTAGGTCAGGAAGTCTTCGGGCGTGGCCGAAGCGGCGCCGACCTGGTCGGCCTCAATCCGGATCGGATCGTCGATGAAGACGCGCGTCGACAGGTCGGGCAGCGGCTCGGCCTCGGGTTTCAGGGTGAAGACCGTGGTCACGTCGAAGATGGCTGTCATGGTGGCGGGATCAAAGCCACCTTCGCGCAACGAGGCGTCCTGCACCGCACAACCAGCGGCCCAGGCGGCCAGCAGCGGCGCGCAGACCCGTGCGCCGGCAACCGAGGCGCGAACTTCGGCAAAGGCCTCGAGATAGGGCGCTCCGGGCAGGCCTTCGCCGTCGGACAGAAGGGCCGTCAGCGGCAGTCGCAGCGCCATGCGC
>JBATAV010000603.1:0-5810 GCA_049662025.1 Paracoccaceae bacterium
GCCCCAGATCGCGCAAGGCCGCCGCCACCCGGTTGCGCGCCTGGCCCGGACCCTCACCGGCGCCCCCATCGGGGCGAAAGCTGCCGCGGTCGCCGCCGGTCAGGAATTTCTCCCAGTTCTGCGCCACCCTTGGGCCCATCTGGCCCAGTTCGAAATCCTCGCGCAGACGTTCGGCCGCCTCGATCAGCGGGCTTTCCAGGAACGGCTTGCCATCCTTGTCGCGCCGCCGACCCAGCACCGAGACCGGGCTTTCCGCCAGATTGTAGCGCAACCGGCGCGGGCCATCGTCATCCATTACCTGTCGCTCACCCCAGACCCGGTGTTGCCCGGCAAAGACCCCCCCCGCCTCGGCCATTCCGTGCCCGCCGGCCATGCCATCCTGGCGCCGCTGGTCTTCATCCTCGATCATCCGCCGCAGGGCGGACCGCCCGGCCGAGGTGATTTCATAGGTTGAAACCCGCCCCGGCTTGCGGCACTGGATCCAGTCTTTCAGCGTGAAGGCCTGCGCCACCGCGCGTTCGACGATGCCGGTGCGGGTGCTGCGTCCGTCGGCGAATTCGCGCATCACCACGGCCTTTTCCATGTCGGCGGCAATCGCCATGACGGCCCCCGGTTCGGCCAGACGGCGCAGGATGCGGCGGCCTTCGCGCATCAGCGTCGCCTCATCGGTCATCTGGGAAACGGCGCGGATCGGGGCTGTCATGGTCGAGGCGTCCTTTCGGTCTGGGTCAGGTGCAGGCAGGGTTTCGGGCAGGGAACCACGACTCAGACAGGACAGCGCCTCATCCATCAGGGGATCGTCCCGCCGCATTTCGAACCGGCGCACCTGGCGCATCACGGTCGAAGCGTTCAGCCCCACCTTGCGCGCCAGCGACCGGATCGAGACCCCATCCTCGGTATGGCTGAGATACAGCCGGACCTGGCCGGGAAGCCACTCGGGCAAAGAGGGGTAAGCGGGCAGAGACAAACCTTGCATCCTATTGCTGATGACTTCGGGTGTTTCTTGCATTCCATCCAGATTTGGATAAATACAACCTATGGGCGAATTGGTTACCTGATCGTTAATTCACGCTGAGATAGGGATAATTGTATCGAAATCTTAAACAATCTGGTAACCTCCGCGCGCTCTAAACGATGAAAATGCAACGCTAGGTTTCACTGTTTCAAACTGTGGTCACCGTCATAGGAGACTGCCAATGTCCGATTTCCGTAAGATTCTGTCCGAGATGCGTCGCCCGTCGATGCTGATGCGCGCCGCCCGACTGGGTCTGGCCGACTACCGGCGCTCGCATTGGCTGAAGCGGTTGACACCGGGCGAAACCTCGCCAGAACGCACTGTGGCGTGGCTGATCTCATCCGAAGAGCGGCTGGAGGAAACCCGACTCCGCGGCGATGCGACCTACTCCATCGCCCAGCATATCGAAGTGCTGATCGCCCTGATCGCCGAGGCCAGCCTTTTGCGCCGCACCCCCGCCGCCTGAGGCGCTACGCAAAAGGCCCGCGCGGGTTTTCCCTGCGCGGACCTTTTCATCGTTTCCAGATCGGAAACCGGTTTCAACCCGGACTACATGAAGGCATCGGGCATTGCGGCCTTGCGCCGAGCCACATAGGACTCCAGCTCTTCGCGTTTGGCCTCGTCCATGGCAGGCGCCTGATAGTCGCCCAGCATCTTCTTGACCCGGACGGAGGCCAGCGTCTGGGTATCACGCGCGCCTTCCTCGTCCCAGGTCTCGAAGGGCTTGTAGTCCAGAAGGTCGGTCCGCCAGAACGCTGTCTTGAAGTTGTCCTGAGTGTGCTGGCAGCCCAGATAGTGCCCCCCCGGCCCCACTTCGCGGATGGCATCCATGGCTTGGGCGTTGTCATCCACCGACACCCCCCTGGCCAGATGGTGCAGCGTGCCCAACTGATCGGCATCCATCACGAATTTCTCGTAGGACGATACCAGCCCGCCTTCCAGCCAACCGCAGGCATGCAGCATGAAGTTCACGCCCGACAACAGCGCCATGTTCAGGCTGTTGGCCGATTCGTAGGCCGCCTGCGCGTCGGGCAGCTTTGATCCGCAGAACGCCCCGCCGCTGCGATAGGGCAACCCCAGCCGCCGCGCCAATTGTCCGGCGCCATAGGTGATATGCGAGGCCTCTGGCGTACCAAAGGTCGGCGCGCCCGAGTTCATGTCGATCGAGGTGACAAAGGCCCCCATGATCACCGGCGCACCGGCCCGGATCAGCTGGGAATAGGCCACGCCCGCCAGCACCTCGGCCAGCACCTGGGTCAGCGTGCCCGCGACCGTCACCGGCGCCATCGCGCCACCAACGATGAAGGGACTGATGATCGCGGCCTGATTGGCCTTGGCATAAACCTCCAGCGCGCCCATCATGATGCCGTCGAAAGTCAGCGGAGAGTTGATGTTGATCAGGCTGGTCATCACCGTATTGCGGTCAACGAAATCCGACCCGAACAGGATCTTCGACATCTCGACCGAATCCGCCGCCCGGCTGGGTTCGGTGACCGAGCCCATGTAGGGTTTGTCGCTGAGCGTCATATGCGCCAGCAACATGTCGAAATGCCGCTTGTTCACTGGCACATCCGTAGGCTCGCAGACCGTGCCACCGGAGTGGTGCAGCCATTTCGACATATAGCCCAGCTTCACGAAATTCTGGAAATCATGGATCGTGGCATAGCGCCGCCCACCAGCGGCATCGCGCACGAAGGGCGGGCCGTAAACCGGCGCCAGCACCAGATTGCGGCCGCCGATCTCGACATTCCGGGCCGGGTTGCGGGCGTGCTGGGTAAAGGTCTTCGGTGCCGTCGCGCAAAGCTTGCGCGCAAGACCACGCGGAATGCGCACCCGCTCGCCCTTCACATCGGCCCCCGCCGCGCGCCACAGATCAAGTGCTGCGGGGTTTTCCACGAAATTGACGCCGATTTCCTCCAGAATCGTCTCGGCGTTCCATTCGATGATGGCCAGCGCCTCTTCGTTCAGGATCTCGAAATTCGGAATGTTGCGCTCGATGAACCGCGCGGTCTCAAACGACACCGCGGTCCGTTCGGCACGCCGTGCCCCGCCGCCGCCGCCCCGCACCCGGCGCCCGTCGCCCTGTTCCATATCGCCCATCATCGCCTCCGCGAACATCCGTTGCCGCCCTTATGCCGCCATTCGACGCGGCTCCGCCCCCCGATTGCGTCACCTGCCCGCCAAAAGCGACACTGGAAACCCGCGAAAACCCGGCCCCTTCATCATGGCCCAAATACTCCACGGGCGAAGCGCGAATGCCCGCATTCGCGAGCGGGGGTGTGAAACCCTCGGTTCCGCCGCCAGCCACCCCTTGCGAGTCACCCGTTTCCGGGCTTAATCGGTGCCATGACCCAGTCCTTCGCCCATCACGACCGCCTTCTGATCATCGACTTCGGCAGCCAGGTCACCCAGCTGATCGCCCGCCGCCTGCGCGAGTTGAACGTCTATTGCGAAATCCACCCCTATAATCGGGTGGACGACGCCTTCCTTGCGAACTTCGCCCCCAAGGCGGTGATCCTGTCGGGCGGTCCGGCATCGGTCTATTGGGACAACGCGCCGATGCCACCCGAGGGCGTCTTCACCCTCGGCGTGCCGGTCCTTGGCATCTGCTATGGCCAGCAGGTGATGATGCATTGCCTTGGCGGCCATGTCGAAGGCGGCCACGGCACCGCCGAATTCGGCCGCGCCAAGGTCACACCCACCGATCTCACCCTGCCGCTGCTGGGCGGCTGGTTTTCCGACGGCCCCGAGCAGGTCTGGATGTCGCACGGCGACCATGTGTCGAAAATCGCCCCCGGCTTTCAGGTCTACGGCACCTCTGCGAACGCACCATTTGCCATCACCGCCGACCCCGCCCGCCATTTCTACGCCGTGCAATTCCACCCCGAGGTGCATCACACCCCCAAGGGCGCCAAGTTGTACGAAAACTTCATCCGTCTGGCTGGATTCAAGGGCGACTGGACGATGGGCGCCTACCGCGCCGAGGCCATCGCGAAAATCCGCGCGCAGGTCGGCGACGCCAAGGTGATCTGCGGTTTGTCCGGCGGGGTCGATTCATCGGTTGCCGCAGTGATGATCCATGAAGCGATCGGCGAGCAGTTGACCTGCGTTTTTGTCGATCACGGCCTGCTCAGGCAGGGCGAGGCCGAACAGGTCGTCACCATGTTCCGCGACCATTACCAGATGCCGCTAATCCATGCCGATGAATCTGCCCTGTTCCTCGGCGCGCTGGAAGGCGTGTCGGACCCCGAGATCAAACGCAAGACCATCGGGCGGCTGTTCATCGACGTGTTCCAGAAACATGCGCATGAGGTGGGTGGGGCGAAATTCCTGGCCCAGGGCACGCTTTATCCCGATGTGATTGAGTCGGTCAGCTTCTCGGGTGGCCCCTCGGTCACCATCAATAGCCACCACAACGTCGGCGGTCTGCCCGAAAAGATGGGGCTGAAACTGGTCGAGCCCCTGCGCGAGCTGTTCAAGGACGAGGTCCGCGCCCTTGGCCGCGAGTTGGGCCTGCCGCCCGCCTTCATCGGCCGCCACCCCTTCCCCGGCCCTGGCCTGGCCATCCGCTGCCCCGGCGAGATCACCCATGAGAAGCTGGACATCCTGCGCCGCGCCGATGCGGTCTATATCGACCAGATCCGCAAGCACGGGCTGTATGACGAGATCTGGCAGGCCTTTGCCGCCATCCTGCCGATGCGCACCGTGGGCGTCATGGGTGACTTGCGCACCTATGACTATGCGTTGGCGCTGCGCGCGGTGACCTCGGTCGATGGCATGACCGCCGACTACTACCCCTTCACCCATGATTTTCTTGGCGAAACCGCTACGCGGATCATCAACGAGGTCAAGGGCATCAACCGCGTCTTCTACGACTGCACCTCGAAACCGCCCGGTACGATCGAATTGGAATGACCACCGTAACTGGCCGCCTGATTGCCGCCAACGCCTCGGAGGCGGATCTGATCCGCAGCTATCTGCCAGACCATATCCGCCTTTCCCGCGCCGAACCCGGTTGTCTGTCGTTCAACGTCTATCCCACCGACGACCCGCTGGTCTGGCGGCTGGAAGAAAGCTTCAGCGATCAGGCGGCTTTTGAGGCGCATCAGGCCCGCACCCGTGCCGGCGCCTGGTACAAGGCGACTGCGCATCTGAGGCGCGACTTCCGTATCTCGGGGCACTAGGCGCGGCGTTTAGAACCGCCCGCGCACTGCCAGATCGGAAAGCGGCAGGCGGGGGCTGGGCACTTCGCGCGCGCGCAGGGCTTCGGGCAGGTCGGCCGCCTGACCGTGATGGCCCACCGCCACCACAGCATGCAGCGCGTGGCCTTCGGGCAGCGCCACAGCGCGGGCCAATGCGGCGTGATCAAAGCCCGCCATCGCATGTGCCATCAGACCCGAAGTCCGGGCCTGCAAGGCAAGGCTCATCCAGGCGGCCCCGGCATCGAAGGCGGCGTAATGGTTGGGCGCCTCGGCCCCGTCCTTGGTTGTCACGGTGCTTTTCGTGGCCACCACGATCAGTGCCGCCGCCTTGCCGGCCCAGGTGGCGTTGAAGGGCACCAGCGCATCGCGGATCGCGGCAAAGCCATCGTCGCCGCGCAGGGCCCAGACAAACCGCCAGGGCTGGTGATTCGAAGCCGAGGGTGCAAAGCGCGCCGCCTCGAGCAGAACCAGCACCTGTTCGGCGCTGACCGGCTGGTCCGAAAAAGCGCGTGGCGACCAGCGGGCGGGGAACATCGGATGGGCCGCATGGTCGGGGCGGCGGGTGGGCGGCAGGGCGCAGGTCATCAGGGCAC
>JBATAV010000604.1:0-6296 GCA_049662025.1 Paracoccaceae bacterium
CGCCAATATCCGCCCGGTGCAGGCCGATGTCACCGATGAGGCTTCGGTCGCGCGGATGTTTGCTGAGGCCGGGGTCTGCGACATCATCATCGCCAATGCCGGGGCCGCCGATAGCGGGGTGATGGCGAAAACCTCGCTGGATCAATGGAGTGCCATGCTGGCGGTCAACCTGACCGGGGTGTTCCTGACCTTTCGCGACGGGCTGAACCAGCTGCCCGGCTGGGGTCGGCTGATCGCCGTGGCCTCGACCGCTGGCCTGAAAGGCTATGCCAAGGTCGCGCCCTATGCGGCGGCGAAACATGGCGTCGTCGGCATGGTGCGGTCGCTGGCGCTGGAAACCGCGCGCAAACCCATCACCGTCAACGCCATCTGCCCCGGCTTCCTTGACACCCCGATGACCGACCATTCCATCCGCGTCATCGCCGAGAAAACCGGCAAGACCCAAGCCGAGGCCCGCGCCGCGCTGGAAGCCATGTCGCCGCAACGCCGTCTGTTCCAGCCCTGCGAGGTCGCCACCACTGCGCTGTGGCTGTGCGGCCCCGGCTCCGAAGGCATCACGGGCCAGGCCCTCGCCATTTCCGGGGGAGAGACATGAGCGAGCTTTCCAAACGTCGCCTCAAGGCCTGGATCCGCCTTCTGGGCGTCACCCGCAGCATCGAGGCCGAACTGCGCGAATTCCTGCGCCTGCGCCACGCCACCACCCTGCCGCGCTTTGATGTGATGGCCGCCCTCTGGCGACGGCGCGACGGCGTGACGATGTCGGAACTGTCGCGGATGCTCTTGGTCTCGAACGGCAATGCCACCGCCGTGGTCGACCGGCTGGAGAACGACGGTTTTGTCCGCCGCCGCCCCAGCGAGACCGACCGCCGCACCGTCTTTGTCGCCCTGACGGATGAGGGCCTGCGCAGCTTTGAAGGGATGGCCGGAGAGCATGAGATGGAGGTGGATCGCCTGCTCGCGGATCTGTCGGAAGCCGACCTTGAGGCGCTGACCACGATCTTCCGCCGCATTGGCAAAAGAGGTGAAAAATGACCGCAATGGCCGGGTTTGCCCCGCAACATTTCCTGTGGGAGGTGGCAGACCGCATCGCTGTGATCCGGCTGAACCGGCCGGACCGGAAAAATCCGCTGACATTCGACAGCTATGCCGAGCTGCGTGACACCTTCCGCGCGCTGGTCTATGCGTCGGATGTGGATGTGGTGGTTTTCGCCTCGCAGGGCGGCAATTTCTGCTCGGGCGGCGATGTGCATGACATCATCGGACCCCTGATCGGTCTGCCGATGAAAGACCTTTTGGCCTTCACCCGGATGACCGGCGATCTGGTGAAGGCGATGATTTCCTGCGGAAAACCCATCATTGCCGCGGTTGATGGCGTGGCCGTGGGGGCGGGGGCGATCATCGCCATGGCCTCGGACCTGCGACTGGCGACGCCTGCGGCCAAATGCGCCTTTCTGTTCACCCGCGTCGGCCTTGCGGGCTGCGACATGGGCGCTTGCGCCATGCTGCCGCGGATCATCGGGCAGGGCAGGGCGGCGGAGCTTTTGTACACCGGCCGGGTGATGGGCGCCGAAGAAGGGGCGGCCTGGGGGTTCTGGAACGCCCTGCATGCGGCTGACGCGCTGGAGGCCGAGGCCATGGTGCTGGCGCGACGGCTGGCGGCGGGGCCGGTCTTTGCGCATGGCATCACCAAGACGCAGTTGAACCAGGAATGGAACATGGGGCTGGAACAGGCAATCGAAGCCGAGGCCCAGGCCCAGGCGATCTGCATGCAGACACGCGACTTCGAGCGGGCCTATCAGGCGTTTGTTGCCAAGAAAAAGCCGGCGTTTCAAGGGGATTGAGCGGTGGAGCCGGGGGCCTCACGCCCCCGCGCGCGAATGCAGGCATTCGCGCTTCCCCCGTGGGGTATTTGGACCAAGATGAAGCCATGAGCGATCAAACCTTTCTGACCTGGCCGTTCTTCGAGGGCCGTCACCGGGAACTGGCGGCGGCGCTGGAGACTTGGTGTGCGGCCAACCTGCCGGTGGATCATGGCGATGTGGATGCCGCCTGCCGGGGGTTGGTGGCGGCATTGGGGCAGGGCGGCTGGCTGCGGCATTCGGGGGCAGGAGAGGGGGAGCGGCTGGACGTGCGCACCCTGTGCCTGATCCGCGAGACCCTGGCGCGGCATGACGGACTGGCCGATTTTGCCTTTGCGATGCAGGGGTTGGGGATGGGGGCGGTGTCACTGTTCGGCACGGCCTCGCAACGCGAATGGCTGGAACGCACGCGGGCGGGCCACGCGATTTCCGGCTTTGCGCTGACCGAGCCGGGGTCGGGCAGTGACGTTGCGGCGACGAAATCGGTGGCCGAGCGGGTGCCGCAGGGTTGGCGGCTGACCGGGGACAAGACCTGGATTTCAAACGGCGGGATTGCCGATGTCTATGTCGTCTTTGCCCGCACCGGCGAGGCTCCGGGCGCGCGGGGGCTGTCGGCCTTTCTGATGCCCGCCGATGTGGCGGGACTGTCGGTGACCGAGCGGCAAGAGGTGATCGCGCCGCACCCCCTGGCCTCATTGCGGCTGGATGGAGTCGTGCTGCCCGAAGCGGCGCTGATCGGCAAGCCGGGCGAGGGGTTCAAGCTGGCGATGTCGGTGCTGGATGTGTTTCGGTCGACCGTGGGCGCGGCCGCACTGGGCATGGCGCGGCGGGCACTGGACGAGGCTTTGGCGCGCGTCAAGGCGCGGATCATTCAGGGCCAGCCGCTGGCCGAATTGCAGATGGTGCAGGGTCATGTCGCCGATATGGCGTTGAAGGTGGATGCCGCTGCCCTGCTGGTGTACCGCGCCGCCTGGACCAAGGATCAGGGGGCTGCACGAGTGTCGCGCGAGGCGGCGATGGCGAAGCTTTACGCCACCGAAGCCGCGCAAGAGGTGATCGACATGGCGGTGCAACTGCATGGCGGTGATGGCGTGCGCCATGGGTCGGTGGTCGAGGGACTTTACCGCGAAATCAGGGCGTTGCGCATCTATGAAGGTGCTTCTGACGTTCAGCGCGTGGTTATCGCAAGGAGTGTGCTATGAACTTTCACCATCCGATCCGCATCGAATTCAACCATTGCGACCCGGCGGGCATCGTCTTTTACCCGCGTTATTTCGAGATGACGAACTCGACCGTCGAAACCTTCTTCCGCGTGGTTGTGGGGCATTCCTACGCCGCCATGGTGGAGCACCGCGAAGGCGTGCCCACGGCGCGGATCGAGTCGAATTTCCACGCCCCCGCTCGGCTTGGCGAGGTGCTCGACTGGCAACTGACCGTCACCCGACTCGGCACCTCGTCGATCGGCTTTCACCTTGAGGCGCATTGCGACGGCACCCACCGGATGACTGCCGATCTGACCCTGGTCTTTGTGGCCGCCAATGGCCGCCCGCAGCCCTGGCGCCCCGCGATGCGCGACCGCATCACCGCCTTCATGGAGGCCGCATGACCACCGGACCCACCACCGACAGCGCGCTTGAATTCCTGCATCCCAGGGGCTGGAAACCCGCCATCGGCTATTCCAACGGCGTCGCCGCCCGTGGCCGGATGATCTTCACCGGCGGCATGATCGGCTGGACCGGCGATTGCGTCTTCGAGGCGCCGGATTTCATAGGCCAGGTGGCCCAGACCCTGCGCAACATCGTGACCGTGCTGGCCGAAGGTGGCGCGGGGCCGCAGCATATCGTGCGGCTGACCTGGTACGTCACCTCGAAGGAGGAATACATAAGCAATCTCAATGACCTGGGGCGTATCTACAAAGAGATCATCGGCCGCCACTACCCGGCGATGGCGCTGGTTCAGGTGGTGGCGCTGGTCGAAGACGCGGCAAAGGTCGAAATCGAGGCAACCGCCGTGGTCCCGGACTGACCGGGCGGCACCTGCCGTGAATCCCCTGTCAGAGGGGCGCGGCGGAAAAGGGAGAAACTGGAAATGCAAGGCAACGCGCCCTTGGGGCCAACCGGCCATACCGACACCTTCACCCGTGACAACCTGCCACCGGCCGATCTCTGGCCCGAGATCGACCTTGGCCCCTTTGTCTATCCCGAACACCTGAACGCCGGCGTCGAACTGACCGACCGGATGGTCGAACAGGGTTTTGGCGACCACACCGCGCTGATCGGCAATGGCCGCCTGCGCACCTACAAGGAACTGTCCGACTGGACCAATCGCATTGCTCATGCGTTGGTTGAAGATTACAAGGTAAGGCCGGGAAATCGCGTGATGATCCGGTCTGCGAACAACCCCGCCATGGTGGCCTGCTGGCTGGCCGCGACCAAGGCGGGCGCAGTGGTGGTTAACACCATGCCGATGCTTCGCGCCGGCGAATTGGCCAAGATCGTCGACAAGGCGGAAATCACCCATGCGCTGTGCGACACCAGGCTGATGGATGAACTGGTCACGGTGTCAAAGGGCAGCCGGTTCCTGAAAACCGTGATCGGCTTTGACGGCACCGCCAACCACGATGCCGAACTGGACCGCATGGCGCTGTCGAAATCGGTGCGCTTCGATCCGGTCAAAACCGGCCGCGATGATGTGGCGCTGCTCGGTTTCACCTCGGGCACCACCGGAGAGCCCAAGGCCACGATGCATTTCCACCGCGATATTCTGATCATCGCCGACGCTTATGCGAAGGAAGTCCTGGCCGTCACCCCCGACGACGTTTTCGTCGGGTCGCCCCCGCTGGCTTTCACCTTCGGTCTTGGCGGCCTCGCGGTCTTCCCTTTGCGCTTTGGCGCCACCGCTGCCCTGCTGGAGCATGCCACCCCGCCGAACATGATCGAGATCATCCAGAAACACCGCGCCACCATCTGCTTCACCGCCCCCACCGCCTACCGCATCATGCTGCGCGCGATGGAGGACGGCGCCGATCTTTCCAGCCTTCGCGCCGCTGTCTCGGCCGGCGAAACCCTGCCCGGTCCGGTTTATGATGACTGGGTCGCCAAGACTGGCAAGCCCATGCTGGACGGCATCGGCTCGACCGAGATGCTGCACATCTTTCTGACCAACCGCTTTGCCGACAGCCGCGCCGCCTGCACCGGCCGGCCGGTCACCGGCTACCGGGCCCGGATCATCGGTCCCGATGGCGCCGAACTTCCCCGCGGCGAAACCGGGCGGCTGGCAGTGAAGGGCCCGCTTGGCTGCCGCTACCTTGCCGCCCCCGACAGGCAGCGCGCCTATGTGCAGGATGGCTGGAACCTGACCGGCGACAGCTTCTGGCAGGATGACGACGGCCGCTTTCACTTTGCCGCCCGGACCGATGGCATCATCCTTTCCGCCGGCTACAACATCGCCGGCCCCGAGGTCGAGGCCGCTCTGCTGTCGCACCCCGATGTGGCCGAATGCGCCGTGGTCGGCGCCCCCGATGCCGAACGCGGTCAGATCGTCGAAGCGCATGTGGTGCTGGCCCCCGGCGTGCCGCCGTCCGGCGCTCAGGCCAAGCTGTTGCAAGACCACGTCAAGGCCACCATCGCCCCCTACAAATACCCCCGCCGCGTGGTCTTCATCGCCGCCCTGCCCAAGACCGAAACCGGCAAGGTCCAGCGCTTCCGCCTCCTGGAAGGGCGTGGCTGAAGATCGCCAAGCGGCAAGGAAAAACCTTTTCTTGCAATCCTTTGCGTCCTAGACTTGGCGCAGGAAATCCACCACGGAGGCTGCCATGAAACCCGTCGCTGAACCAGTAGTCCATATCGACGACGACCGCTTCAAGGTCACCGAATGGCGCTTTGCCCCCGGCGCGGAAACCGGCTGGCACCGGCACGGGCATGATTATGTCATCGTGCCGCTGACCGACGGCACCTTGCAACTTGATCTGCCCGGCAACCAGAAGGCCGAGGCCCGACTGACCCAGGGCGTGCCCTATTCGCGGCGCGAAGGGGTGGAACACAACGTCACCAACGGATCGGTCACCGCACCGCTGGCGTTCCTGGAAATAGAGACCACCGCCGACCATATCTCGCACCGCCGCCGCGCCACGATGGAGGCGCTGATGGCCGCCTTCAACGCCCGCGACCTTGATGCGCTGATGGGCTGCATGGCCCCGGAATGTGCCTTCCACGCCGCCGCCGGACCGCAGCCCGAAGGCACCATCCATCAGGGCGGCAAAGCCGTCCGCGCCGCCTTTGCCGCCATCTTCGCGGCCTTCCCGCAAGCCGAATGGGCCGAAGGCACCCATGCCGTCGCAGGCGACACCGGCCTTTCGACCTGGCGCTTTCTCGGCACCACTGCAGCGGGCGCAAAAGTCGATGTCCGGGGCTGCGACCGCTTCAGCTTCGACGGCGA
>JBATAV010000605.1:0-3728 GCA_049662025.1 Paracoccaceae bacterium
GCGCTGGGGGCGCTGGTCTTTGACGAGGCAGTGGACCCTTGGGTGATTGCGGGCGGGGCGGCAATCATCGGCGCGGTCAGCCTGAACACCTGGGCCGAGGCGCGGCGCGGCCGTTTGCCGCCCCCGACGGCGGTCGAGGTATAGGCCCCGGCGTTGCGCCATGGGGCGGGGCAGCGTGCGGTCGGGTTTCCCGGCGTTAACGGGCATTTCCTAGGGTCGCGCGTCAAGGCGTTCCTGCGGAGGTTTTCATGCCCGACGATACCGACATTCTGGGGCTTCCCCTGATCCTGCCAAGCCAGGCGCAGAAGCACGTTACCCATAACGAGGCGCTGGCGGTGCTGGACGTGGTCGTTCAGCTGGCGGTGCTGAACCGCGACCAGACCGCGCCTCCGGCGCTGCCAGGCCTGGGTGACCGGCATCTGGTGGCAGCGGGTGCAGCGCTGGATTGGGCCGGGAAAGACGGGCAGATCGCGGTGATGACCGAGGTGGGCTGGCAGTTCTGGCTGCCCCGCCCCGGCTGGCAGGCGCATGTGCTGGCCGAGGGCCAGACGGCGGCCTTTGACGGGCTGGTCTGGAAGACGTTGTCGGATGGCGCGCTGAGCGTGGCGCAGCTCGGCGTTTCGGCGACGGCGGATGTGACCAACCGGCTGTCGGTGTCGTCTCCGGCGACGTTGCTGAACCATGCCGGTGCGGGCCATCAGCTTAAGCTGAACAAGGCCGCACCGGGCGATACCGCCAGCCTGCTGTTCCAGACCGGCTTTTCCGGCCGGGCCGAGATGGGTACGGTGGGCAGCGACAATTTCGCCGTCAAGGTCAGTGCCGATGGCACAACCTTCAACACCGTTCTGCAAGCGGTCGCGGCCAGCGGTGTGGCCGAGCTTCCCTCGGGTGCGCGATTGCCCGATGGCAGTGCTGTGGCCCCGGCGCTGGCCTTCAGCGCCGACACCGGGACCGGGCTGCATCGCACCGCAGCAGGGGAAATCGGTCTGGATGTCGGCGGGGCAACCCGCGCCTTCCTGTCGGCGGCAGAGCTGCAGGTGAATGTTGCGGTCACCGGCACGGCGGTCAGCCAGAATCAGGCCGACACCACCACCGGGCGGCTGGTCCGGGTGGGCGACTACGGTCTTGGTGGCGCCGGGCTGACGATCACCGACTGGAACGATGCCACGGTGAACGGCGCGACCTTCATGGCGGCGTCGGCGGCCAATGCGCCGGTTGCGGGTGCCTGGTTCATCGGCACCTATCAGCGCAACGGTGCAACCTATGGCGTACAGGAGGTGAACGGCTTTACCGGCACCGCGGCGGGCCGGACCTGGACCCGCCGTCAGGGCGCGGGCAGCTGGAACCCCTGGCGCGAGACCTACAACCAGGGCTCGATCCTCGGGCCGGTCTCGCAGGCGTTGGGGGTGCCGACGGGCGCGGTGATCGAGCGCGGCACCAACGCCAACGGCGAATATGTGCGGCTGGCCGATGGCACGCAGATCTGCACCCGCACCAACCTGTCGGCGGCCAATGCCAGCACGGCGCTGGGCAGCCTGTTCCGATCGGCCAACGTGACCTGGACCTATCCGGCGGCCTTCATCGCCGCACCGGTGGTGTCGGGCGATGTGGACGATGCCGATGGCTGGACCACGACGGTGGGCGCGCCGGGGCTGACGTCGTCGGCATTGCGGGTGGTCAGTGCCGTTACCAAGGCGGCGGCGTTGAATTTCCGCGCGCTGGCGGTGGGGCGGTGGTTCTGATGGGAGGATTCGGGATGAAGATCGCCTTGGTGCCGATGCGGATGGACGGTCGGCTGGAGCTGGCGGTGAAGGGCGAGACGCTGGTGCTGAACGGCGCGGCGGTGGACCTGTCGGCGGCAACTGCGAAGATGCCGCTGGTGCCGGAAACCGGGTTGCCCTGGATTCTGGGCGAGGTGGTTCGGGTGGCCGGCGCGCTGCAGGTGACGCTCTTGTTGCCGCATGGCGCCGATGCGCCGGAAGAGACGCGATTTCCCGCCGATCTGCTGATTGCCAGAGACGGCCCGGTGACGCTGCCGCCTTACGAATGCGCGGTTGAGGCCGAGGCCGCAGAGATCGGCGACCCGCCGGGCTGAGCCTGGCGGAGGGCAGCGCAGGTGGAGTTCGGCCCTGGGGGGCGGCGTTTGACTTTGCGCCGCCCTTGGTGCTTATGCTGGCCCCGGCCCTTGGCCGAGAACCGGAAACAGCGAGGGGCCGCGGAATGAAGATTGTAATGGTTGGAACCGGTTACGTCGGTCTGGTTTCCGGTGTCTGCTTTTCCGATTTCGGGCATGATGTCGTCTGCGTCGATACCGACCCCGGCAAGATCGAGCGGCTGAACCGCGGCGAAGTGCCGATCTATGAACCGGGGCTGGAGGCGATGATGGCGCGCAACGTTGCCGCCGGGCGGCTGAGTTTCACCGGCGATCTGGGGGTTGCGGTGGAAGGCGCGGGCGCGGTGTTCATTGCCGTCGGCACTCCCACGCGGCGCGGCGACGGCCATGCCGATCTGACCTATGTGATGGCGGCGGCGGCCGATATCGGGCGGGCGCTGACGGGCTATGCGGTGGTGGTGACCAAGTCGACGGTGCCGGTCGGCACCAACCGCAAGGTGGCCGAAGCGATTGTGGCGGCCAACCCGGCGGCGGAATTCGATGTGGCCTCGAACCCCGAATTCCTGCGCGAAGGCGCGGCGATCGACGATTTCATGCGCCCCGACCGGGTGGTCGTCGGGGTGGAGTCCGAGCGGGCGAAGAAGGTCATGGCGGAAATCTACCGCCCGCTGTTCCTGCGCGAATTTCCGGTGGTCTACACCGGGCTGGAAAGTGCCGAGATGATCAAATACGCGGCCAATGCCTTTCTGGCCACCAAGATCACCTTCATCAACGAAATCGCCGCGCTGTGCGAACGGGTGGGCGCCGACATCAAGGCGGTGTCGAAGGGCATCGGCATGGACGGCCGCATCGGAAACAAGTTCCTGCATGCCGGGCCGGGTTATGGCGGGTCGTGTTTTCCAAAGGATACCAAGGCTTTGGCCCGGATGGGGCAGGACAATGCAGTGCCGATGCAGATCGTCGAGACCGTCATCAAGGTCAATGACGAGGTCAAGCGCCGGATGATCGGCAAGATCGAGGATCTGTGCGACGGCGTGTTGCGCGACAAGACCATTGCCGTGCTGGGTGTGACCTTCAAGCCCAACACCGACGACATGCGCGATGCGCCGGCGCTGACCATCGTGCCCGCGCTGGTGGGGGCAGGCGCGCGGGTCAAGGTCTGCGATCCGCAGGGGCGGCGGGAGGGCGAGGCGTTGTTGCCGGGGGTGAAATGGACCGAGAATGCCTATCAGGCGGCGAATGGCGCCGATCTGGTGGTGCTTTTGACCGAGTGGAACGAATTCCGCGCGCTGGATCTGGAAACGCTGGCGCGCAAGATGGCGACGCCCCGGATGGCCGATCTGCGCAATATCTATGAGCCCGAAGAGGTCAAGGCGGCGGGCTTTACCCATTATGCCGCTGTGGGGCGCCAAGGCGGGCGCTGACTACAAAAGGCCCGCGAAGGCAGCACCCAGCATCAGAAAGGTGCCGCTGGCCGAACTGCGCCGGATCCCCAGCCGCCGGAACCGCTGCACCCGCCCCGGTCCCCGGCGTGGTGCGGCCAGAAACGCATCCAGCGTCGCCGCGGAGTCAGGCGTCAGCAGCGTCCGGACGGCATCAAGCGCCAGCGCATGGG
>JBATAV010000606.1:0-1503 GCA_049662025.1 Paracoccaceae bacterium
GTCGGGACATGAAGGCGGATGCAATGAATTCAAGGAGTTGAGAATCCGATTTAAGGGAGTGTTAAGGATTTCTCCGGGGATAAGGCGCATCAGATCGCCACGCGAAAACCATCTGTCAGGACCGGAATGGCAGCCTTCCGGCGTCGGATTGCAGCGCCGATCGTCGCCGCCGGGTCATGTTGACCCCGGCCCACCACCTTGCCGGATTGCCGGAAAACCGGCTCCATCATGGTCGAGTTCAACGATTTCCTGACGCGCCTCGGGTGCGACCCCGCCCCGGTGCGGCTGTTGCGCCATGACACACGGGGCCTTGTTGCCTGGCGGCGTGGCGGCGAAACCGCCGTTGGCTGTTGGGCCAGCTTTCAGAAAAATACCCCCTCACCCTGCAGTGGGCCGATGGACCTGGCCTGCCACCTTCTGCCCGGCCCGACCGTTGGCGACGGTGCGGCGACCGGGCTGTTCGTGGGTGCCACCCGCATTCTGGACCGCTGGGATTGGGACCGGCTGCGGCGTCCGCGCATTCAGGAGGATGTCATCCCTGCATCGGAAGCAAGGCGTGCGGCTTTGGAGGCCTTTGACCTTGACTGGCCAGGCGCCGCGCGGCGGTATTCGGAACGCCGGTTGATCAACTGGGGGGGGCGGGCACGCGATCCTGGTCGCAGTGGGCGGGTCGGCAGCGGAAGGAGATTCTGGAACTGCGGCTGGAGGCGCAGGTGCCGCCCTTTCCCGGCTTTGCGGCCTTTCGGGCGTGGATCGGCGAGATTGCCGGATTTCCGCAGGCCTGGGTCGCGGCACTCGGGTCGGTGCGGGGCGTCCATCTGCTGGTTTCCGACGATGGCGAACAATATGTCGGATCAGCCTCGGGCGCGGACGGGTTCATCGGCCGTTGGCAGGCCTATGCCGCGAATGGCCACGGCGGCAATGTCTTGCTGCGCCAGCGCGGCCACCGCGACGGTGCCGTGTCTGGCCTTGAGGTGGCGTCGCCCGACATGGCCGCTGCCGACATGGCCGCTGCCGACATTCTGGCGCGCGGGACTTTCTGGAAGGGCAAGCTTGGGGCGCGGGCGCATGGCCTGAACGCGAATTGAACCTGTTGCCAGCATCGGGGCCGCCCGGCAATCGGGCGGCCGCCTTGGCGTTGGGCGGGGGTCAGCGTTGCTGGGCAACCTCGGCCAACAGACGTTCGGTGCGGGCCTCTTCCAGCTTGTTGTGCAGGCGGTCGGATTCCTCGTTGTCGCGCAGGGCCTTGGTGATGCCGACGGTGGAGCTGACCAGCATCAGCGCGGCCATGGCGTAGAAACCCTTGCCGGCGAAGGTGGCGTCAAGAAAGTAGATGCCGCCCGCCATCATCGATGCGGCAACGATGAAGTTGGCATAGCTGAACAGATTGAACGCCTGCGAAGTGCGGATCGGGGATTGGGCAAGATCGGACATTTGAGTTCTCCGGTTTATCAAGCAATGTTGGTGGGTTGACGGGGGAAGTTCATGCTGATTTTGCCTTCA
>JBATAV010000607.1:0-2128 GCA_049662025.1 Paracoccaceae bacterium
CCCTGACCCTGTGGCAGGCCCGAAAGCTGGATGACTTTCGCGGCCAGTCGCCGATGCCCGGCAGCCTTGGCCCGGCCGAGGCCGCGGTCTTGCCGCGCGAACTGGCCCGGCTGCGGGCCGAGGTGGATTTCAACCCCGGAAACAGCGGCTTGCTGGAGTTCTACATGGCGGCGCTTTATTCCGACATGCGCGAAAACGGTACGCCCTGGCCGAAGGAAGAGGTCGAAAACCGTTACGCCATGGTGTTCCAGCTGGCACCCTATGATTTTGACAGCTGGATGCGCTATGGCCAGATGCAATCGGACATGCTGCATCTTGACAGCGCCTCGCTGGACGAGGTTGACGCCGTCCGCGCCTATTTCATCAACGGCGTGGTGACCGCCAACCATTCGGCCTATGCGCTGTCGGGGCTGGAATGGTTCAACCGCATGGTCTGGACCCAGTTGGACAAGCGCAATCTGGATGCGATGGACACCACCGGCGAGCCGGCCTTTGCCAAGGACGACTACGACCGCGCCGTGGTCTGCCCCGAAATCCGCACCATCCGCCTGATGCAGGCGGCTTGCGCGGCCGAGGGCGACCGCAGCGTCTGCCCGCAACCCACCGACCCGATGAACCCCTGGGACGACCTGCTGGCCCGCGCCGAAAAGCGCCAGGCCTGCGGGTCCGACCTGGCCGCCGACCCGTCCGAGCTGCTCTATCAGACGATGCCGGTTCCGCTGCCGGGCAAAGGGTAAGACGCCGCTTTCACCCCGGATTGGCCCGCCTGTCCGCCCCGGCCCGGCTGGCCGCCAGCCACAGCGCATCCAGCCGGTCGATTTCGGCGGGATCGAAGCGGTCGGCCTCCTGCCAATACCGCCCCGAGGGCACGACATAGCCAAGCCGTCTTTCCAGGTCTTGCGCGGCCTTCGTCAGGCCCGGATCGAAAGGCAGCGGTCGCGCCAGCCCGGCCAGCGCCCGCTGCACCCGCGGAAACACCAGCCGCGACGGGCCGGCCGACAGATTGACCATGGCGCAACCCTGCCGCGCCGCCAGCACCATCAGCCGCGCCGACTTCGCCTCCAGCGAGCGCAAGGTTATATCGCGGCGCAAGGGGTCAGCGGTCCCGGTGCCGTAAAAATGTGTCGGTCCGCCGTTTGGATAGTGCATGTCGCAGCCAAAGGCGGCAATCACCGCCGGGCGTAGCCTGACCAGCGCCCAATAGGCGGCGGTAAAGGCCATCGTCCCGCCACCATAGACAAAACCGCCAAGCGCATTCTGGGCGGGTACGAAATCGGTTTCGGTCACGATGCGCTGGCCGGGGCCGGGGGTGGGCACGCGGTCGGGCGGGAAATCCCAAGGGTGGATGTGAAAATCCCAGTCGGGGCGGATCGCATGGGCGTTGTTGATCGCCAGCACCCGGTCGAACGGTGCGCGCGGCCAGCCGCTTGCACGCGCCGCCATCGGTGCGGACCCCAGCATCAGAACCGTCGTCATCGCTCCACCTCCCGCCGCCGGAAGGCAGGGCGTCCGGCCAAAGGGTCACGCGAAAGCTGCCACCTAGATCGAGAATGAGGTGCCGCAGCCGCAAGACGAGGTGGCGTTGGGGTTTTCCACCACGAAGCGGGCCCCGATCAGCTCATCGGTGAAATCGATCACCGCATTGGCCAGGAAGGTCAGCGACACCGGATCGACCAGCACTTTCGCGCCATCCTTCTCCAGCACCAGATCGTCGGGGGCCGCGTCATCCAGCCGGATGTCATACTGAAACCCCGAGCAGCCGCCGCCATCGACGCCCACCCGAAGCGGGCGCGCCTCGCCGGAAATTGCGGCAATCTCGGCCAGCCGGGCAAAGGCCCGGTCGGTCACGCGGGGGGGGAATGTCAGTTCCATGGCTGTTCCGGTGTTCATCGGGCTATGCCCACCATATATGATGAAAGGCGTTCCGAACAAGTCGAGGTCCGATGCTTGCCCCCTTTGCCTGCCAACCCGAGGCTTCTCGGGGCCGATTGCACCCCGAAGGCTTCAGTTCGTTCCGCTCGGCCTTCCAGCGCGACCGCGATCGGATCATCCATTCCAGCGCCTTCCGGCGGCTGAAGCACAAGACGCAAGTCTTTGTCGAACATGAGGGCGATTACTACCGCACCCG
>JBATAV010000608.1:0-2753 GCA_049662025.1 Paracoccaceae bacterium
CGGCGTCGATATCATCCAGAACTGCCCGGTGATTTCCATCCGTCGTGGCGCTGACGGGTCGGTCGAAGGCGTGGAAACCGCCAAGGGTTTCATTCGCACGAAAAAGGTGGCCGTCTCTGCCGCAGGCCATACCTCGGTGATCATGCAATCCGCAGGCGTGAAGATGCCGCTGGAAAGCTATCCCCTGCAGGCGCTGGTGTCAGAGCCGATCAAGCCGATCTTCCCCTGCGTCGTGATGTCGAACACCGTCCACGCCTATATCAGCCAGTCCGACAAGGGCGAATTGGTGATCGGCTCCGGCACCGACCAATATGTCAGCTATTCCCAGCGCGGAGGCCTGCCACTGATCGAACACACCGTCGCAGCGATCTGCGAGGTGTTCCCGATCTTCAACCGCATGCGGATGCTGCGCAAATGGGGCGGCATCGTCGATGTCACCCCCGACCGCTCCGCCATCCTCGGCAAGACCCCGGTCAAGGGCCTGTATGTCAACTGCGGCTGGGGCACTGGCGGGTTCAAGGCCACGCCGGGCGCAGCCCACCTGCTGGCCTGGACCGTGGCCAAGGATGAACCCCACAAGCTGAACGCCCCCTTCACGCTGGAACGTTTCACCACCGGCCGGCTGATTGACGAAGCCGCCGCCGCCGCTGTCGCACACTGAGGATAGACCCATGCTCCTGATCCATTGCCCCTATTGCGACGACACCCTGCCCGAGTTGGAATTCGCCTATGCCGGCGAAGCGCACATTGCTCGCCCCGCCGATCCGTCGAAACTGACGGATGAGGAATGGCGCGATTTCCTCTTCATCCGCTCGAACCCGCGCGGAATCCACGCCGAACGCTGGCGCCACATCAACGGCTGCGGGCGCTTCTTCAACGCGCTGCGCGACACCGTGTCCGACCGTTTCCTCACCACCTACAAGGCGGGGCTACCCCGCCCCGACGTGACCAAACTGGAGGCCGCAGAATGAACGCCTACCGCATCAAGGGCCGTGGCCGCGTCAACTCCGCCCGCCCGGTCAGCTTCAGTTTCGATGGTGGGCTCTATCAGGGGTTTGAGGGCGATACCGTCGCCTCGGCCCTGCTGGCCAATGGCGTCCACCTGATGGGGCGCGGCTTCAAATACCACCGCCCGCGGGGCGTGGTCACGGCGGGGTCGGAAGAGCCCAACGCCCTTATCGGCACCACCCGCGGCCCGGGGCAGTTCGAGCCCAACACCCGCGCGACCATGCAGGAAATCTATCACGGCCTGAAAACCGAAAGCCAGAACAAGTGGCCCAGCCTGAAATTCGACGTCGGAGCGATCAATGACCGCCTCTACATGCTGTTCTCCGCCGGCTTCTACTACAAGACCTTCATGTGGCCGAAATCCTTTTGGGACAAGGTGTATGAGCCCTTCATCCGCCGCGCCGCCGGTCTGGGCAAAGCCCCGACCGAACTCGACCCCGACCACTATGCCAGCCGCTATCTGCACTGCGATGTGCTGGTCGTCGGCGCGGGCCCCGCAGGCCTTGCCGCCGCGCTGACCGCCGCCCGCAGCGGGGCTTCGGTCACCGTTGTAGATGAACAGTCGGAGATGGGTGGTACGCTGTTGTCCGAACCAACCGCGGCGATTGACGGGGCTGCAAGCTGGGACTGGCTCGCCGCCACCCTGGCCGAACTGACCGCCCTGCCCAACGTGCGCATGATGAGCCGTACCACCGCCATCGGCTACTACCATCAGAACATGATCGGCCTCTGCCAGAAACTGACCGACCATCTGACGGACGTACCTTCGGACGCCCCTCGCGAACGCCTCTGGCGCGTCCGAGCCGGTCAGGTCATCCTGGCGCAAGGCGCCATCGAGCGCCCGATGGTGTTTGACGGCAACGACCGCCCCGGAGTGATGACCGCAGGGGCCGCGCAGACGTTCCTAAACCGCTTCGGCGTCAAGGTTGGTGACCGCCCGCTGATCCTGACCAGCCACGATTCAGCCTGGCATACCGCCTTTGACCTGCACGATGCCGGTTGCAAGGTCGCCGCCATCGTCGATACCCGCACCGACATCGCCCCTGCACTGATGCAAGCCGCCATGTCGCGCCAGATCGAGACGCTGACCGGCCACACCGCCACGGCAACCGCTGGCCGTCTTAGGGTCAAATCCATCCGCGTCAACCCGGTGCGCGGCGGCTCTGTCGGTGCAGCCCGCACCATTGCTTGCGACGCCGTCCTGATGTGCGGCGGCTGGACGCCATCGCTGCATCTCTTCAGCCACACCAAGGGCAGCCTGGATTGGGACGCGCAGGCGAAAGCCTACCTTCCCGGCAAAAAGACCGAGGCTGTGCATATCGCCGGTGCGGGCCGTGGCCTCTGGGGCATCGCTTCGGCCTTGGAAGACGGCGCGAAAGCAGGCGCCGATGCCCTGCGCGATCTGGGCCGCAAGGCGGGTGCCGCCACCTACGGCGTGACCGGTGATCGCACCGGCACCGGCATCACCCAAAAGGAGCTGCCAACAGACCGCAGCCCCGGCCGCGCCAAGGCTTTCATCGACTTTCAGAACGACGTCACCGCCAAGGACATCCGCCTGGCCGTGCGCGAAGGCATGCGGTCGATTGAGCATGTCAAACGCTATACCACCAACGGCATGGCCACCGATCAGGGCAAGCTTTCCAACATGAACGGCCTAACCATCGCGTCCGACGCGCTTGGCAAGGAGATCCCGCAGGTTGGCCTGACGACCTTCCGCCCGCCCTACACGCCCACCACCTTTGGCG
>JBATAV010000609.1:0-5580 GCA_049662025.1 Paracoccaceae bacterium
GCGATGTGCAGCCCGATGTCGTCCATCTTCACGATCAGCGCCACCGCGCCATAGACGGCCGCGGTGATGCCCACGCCGACAATGGCCAGGGCGGCGGCCTGCATCCAGAACTGCGGCGACGAGATGCTGGACAGCGCGATGGTCATGATCTCGGCCGAGAGGATGAAATCGGTCTTGATCGCGCCGGCCACCTTTTCCTCTTCCAGACGGGTGGGGTCTTTGGTGTCGAAATCTTCCTCGATCTCGACATCGGCATGCGGGGCAAGTGCGTGAAAAACCTTTTCAGCGCCTTCAAAGCACAGATAGGCGCCGCCCAGCATCAGCAGCGGGGTGATCGCGGCGGGCAGGAAATGATCCAGCGCCAGAAGGGCCGGCAGCAGGAACACCAGCTTGTTGCGGATCGAGCCAAGCGCGATGCGCCAGATGATCGGCAATGCGCGGTCGGCCGAAAAGCCCTGGATGTATTTCGGCGTCACCGCAGCATCGTCGATGACCACGCCTGCGGTCTTGGCCCCTGCCTCGGCCGCCGCCGCCGCCACGTCATCGACCGAGGTCGCCGCCACCTTGGCAATGGCCGCGACATCGTCGAGCAGGGCCAGAAGTCCACTCATCCCGCACCTCTACACTGATCCTGAGCGGGAGATACCCCGGCGGAGAAGATTTGGCAAAGCGATGCGCAGCGTTAGCGCAAACGGCGGATGTTGACGCTAACATACGGAAAACGTGTCGGTTTTCACCTTGGAATGGCCGGGCGAACGGGGTAATCGCGAACAATACGGTTGAGGAATCGGAGAGGCGCATGATCACCATCGGCATCAACGGGTTCGGACGCATCGGGCGCTGCACTTTGGCGCATATCGCGGAATCCAACCGCAATGACGTGCAGGTGGTGGCGATCAATGCCACCGGGCCGATCGAGACCAATGCGCATCTGCTGAAATACGACTCGGTTCATGGCCGGTTTCCGGGCATCGTGAAGGTGAAGGATGGCGCGCTGGATCTGGGGCGCGGGCCGATCCGGGTGATGTCGAGCTACAATGCGGAAGAGCTGGATTGGGACGGTGTGGACGTGGTGCTGGAATGCACCGGCAAGTTCAACGACCGTGACCGGGCGGCGGTGCATCTGGGGCGCGGGGCAAAACGGGTGCTGGTATCCGCCCCGGCGAAGAACGCCGACAAGACCGTGGTTTACGGAGTGAACCACCGGCAGTTGACGGCCGAGCATCTGGTGGTCTCGAACGGATCTTGCACCACAAACTGCCTGGCGCCCCTGGCCAAGGTCTTGAACGATGCCATCGGCATCGAATCGGGGATCATGACCACGATCCACAGCTATACCGGCGACCAGCCGACACTGGACCGCCGCCATGACGACCTTTACCGCGCCCGCGCCGCCGCGATGGCGATGATCCCGACCTCGACCGGGGCGGCGAAGGCGCTGGGCGAGGTGCTGCCGGAATTGAAGGGAAAGCTGGACGGTTCGGCGATCCGGGTGCCGACGCCGAACGTCTCGGCAGTGGATTTGACCTTCATCGCGGAAAAATCGGTCACCGCCGATCAGGTGAACGAGATCATGCGCGAGGCCTGCCAGGGCTATATGGGCATGGTGATGGCCTATGACCCGGAGCCCAAGGTCTC
The DNA here is from genome assembly GCA_049662025.1 of Paracoccaceae bacterium. Lineage (GTDB taxonomy): Bacteria > Pseudomonadota > Alphaproteobacteria > Rhodobacterales > Rhodobacteraceae > Pseudogemmobacter. The sequence goes on from JBATAV010000609.1 coordinate 1,639, forward strand.
GATCGACTTCAATCACACGCCGTTCTCGTCTATCTTCGCGCCAGACCAGACCAAGGTGGTGGGCCGTTCGGTGCGCGTGCTGGCCTGGTATGACAACGAATGGGGCTTCTCCTGCCGCATGGCCGACGTGGCGGGCGTGATGGGGCGGCTTTTGCAATAGCGGGGCAATCCCCAGGGGGCCGTGAGTGACCAATCGCGTTGCGCTGTACATGGCGGCGTTCATTGCGGCCCTGATTGCGCTGGATTTCCTTGTGACTGGCGGGAATACGCTGCTGTTTCTGGTCAAGAAGTTCCTTGCCATGATATCCTGGTTCGAATTCTGGCACTGAACCGTGCAGACGGCAGTTGCAATTTCGGCTGAACTGGCGTTGTTAGCGCTAGCAATAGGCCTTGGGGCCGCAATTTCGGAGGGTTATCCATGACCGTGAAAGTCGCCATCAACGGATTCGGACGCATCGGGCGCAACGTGCTGCGAGGTATCATCGAATCCGGCCGCACGGATATCGAGGTTGTGGCGATCAACGATCTGGGACCGGTGGAAACCAACGCGCATCTGTTGCGGTTCGATTCGGTGCATGGCCGGTTTCCGGCAACCGTGACCACCGGCAACGACTGGATCGACGTCGGGCGCGGGCACATCCGGGTGACGGCGCTGCGCAACCCCGCCGACCTGCCCTGGGGCGATGTGGACATCGTGATGGAATGCACCGGCATTTTCACCAGCAAGGAAAAATGCGCCGCCCATCTGGAGAACGGATCAAAGCGGGTGCTGATCTCGGCGCCCGGCGAGGGGGCCGACAAGACCATCGTCTACGGCGTGAACCATGACACGCTGACCAAGGACGATATCGTTGTCTCGAACGCCTCGTGCACCACCAATTGCCTGTCACCGGTGGCCTATGTGCTGCACCGCGAAATCGGCATTGAAAAAGGCATGATGACCACGATCCACAGCTACACCGGCGATCAGCCGACGCTGGATACGATGCACAAGGATCTGTACCGCGGCCGTGCGGCGGCGTTGAGCATGATCCCCACCTCGACCGGGGCTGCCAAGGCGGTGGGGCTGGTGCTGCCCGAGTTGAAGGGGCGGCTGGACGGCTTTGCCATTCGGGTGCCGACGCCGAATGTCTCGGTCGTGGATCTGAAGTTCATCGCCAAACGCGCCACATCGGTGGATGAGATCAACGCCGCGATCAAGGCGGCGGCGGACGGGCCGCTGAAGGGCATTCTGGGCTATACCTTGTTCAAGAACGTCTCGTGCGATTTCAACCACGACCCGCATTCAAGCGTGTTCCACATGGACCAGACCAAGGTGATGGACGGCACCTTCTGTTCGATCCTGAGCTGGTATGACAATGAATGGGGCTTCTCTAACCGAATGGCTGATACGGCGGTGGCGATGGGCAAGCTGATCTGATTTCCGCCTGAAATCAACGCGAAGGGCGCCTTCGGGCGCCTTTTTTCCTGACCGGAAGCCATGCGTCTGGTGCATAGCCGCAGCGCAGCATTGGGCGTTGTTAGCGATAACACCCAGCCCCATATTCCCCCAAGCGGAGGACAAAGCAGACCCCGCAAGAAAAGGAAATGACGATGCTGACGATGATTGCCACCCTGAAAGCCGCCGCCGAGAAGCGCGCCCGCTATATCCGCACCCGCGACGAGATCGCCCGGATGCCGCTGGATATCGCGCTGGACCTGAACATCTATCCCGGCGATGCCGCAAGGATCGCGCACGAGGCCGTCTACGGCCGCTGACCCCGCACCACGCGGAGGTTTTCCGGGGGCCCGCGGGCCCTCTTTCTATTTCTGGCGATACTTGGCCGTCAGGGCCGACCGCACCGGCGGTGACACGAATTTCGACACGTCGCCACCCAGCCGGGCAATTTCTTTCACCAGCTTCGAGGCAATGGCCTGGCGCCGCGCATCGGCCATCAAAAACACCGTCTCGATGCTGGAATCCAGTGCGCGGTTCATGCCGACCATCTGAAATTCGTATTCAAAGTCGGCCACGGCGCGCAGGCCGCGGATGATGATGCCGGCGCCGACATCGCGGGCGCAGTCGATCAGCAGGCTCTCGAACGGGTGGACGATGATCTCGCCGCCGGTCTTGGCGACGATGGCGGCGCATTCGGCCTGAATCATGGCGACACGCTCTTCCAGATTGAACAACGGACCCTTGTCGCGGTTGATCGCAACCCCGATCACCAACCGGTCCACCAGCGCCATGGCACGTTGGATGATGTCGACATGGCCCAGGGTCACCGGATCAAAGGTGCCCGGATAAAGACCGATGCGCATTCAGGCGTCCTCCGTCGGGGTCCCCTGCCCCTTCGACACGCAACAATATTGCGCCCCGCCTTGCAAGAGCGTTTTCGCCGCGGTGCGGAAATCAGAAGCCCTTGATCATGCCTTCGAGCGCGTCCTTTTCGGCGCGCAGCTCTTCCAGCCGCGCCTTGACCACGTCGCCGATGGAAATCAGGCCGACCATCTGCCCGCCTTCGATCACCGGCATATGGCGAAAGCGGCCATCGGTCATCGTTTGCAGAACGGCGTCGGTCTGATCGCCACGGGTGCAGCCGATCAACTTGGCGGTCATGAGGCTTTCGACCTTTTCGGACAGGCAGGCTGGCCCGCGCTTGCCCAGTTCGCGCACGATGTCGCGCTCTGACAGGATGCCCTCGGCCCTTGTGCCATCGACCGAGACGATCACCGCCCCGATCCTGCGCGATGACAACAGCGCCACGGCATCGGCCACGCTGGCCGAGGGTGCGATGGTGATGACGCCATCGTCGGATTTCGATTTCAGGATCTGACTGACAAGCATCGGCTTCCCTCCTCCGGTGGTTGCCCTTGCAAGGGTCGGGGCGGGGCTCGAGTCTGTCAAGGGATTGATTCAAGACGTGCGATTTCGACGCGCGTCTCGCGGATCAGGGTTTCGGCGAAACGGGTCAGCCGGGCGACGCGGCCATCGTCGGCGTGGCGGATCAACCAGAAGCTGCGGCTGAGGCGGATGCAGTCGGCCAGCACGCGGGTCAGGTCGGGCGCGGCGGGCAAGGCGAAGTCATGCACCACCCCAAGCCCGGCGCCATGACGCAGGAAATTCAGCTGAACCGAGACCGAGTTCGACGAAAAGGTCACCGGCGGGGCGCCGATTTCGGTCAGGTAATCCAGTTCGTTGTCAAAGATCAGGTCAGGGATATAGCCGACGAAGGGGTGGTGGCGCAGATCGTCTGGCGTGGCGATGGGGTGATCGCGCAGGTAACTGCGGCTGGCGCAGAGGTGCAACTGGTAGTCGGTCAGCTTTTGCACGGTCAGCCGACCGGCCTCGGGGCGGGACACGGCGATGGCCATGTCGGCCTCGCGTTTCGACAGGTTGAAGACGCGGGGAAGGGCGACGATCTGCACCTCGAGCCCCGGATTGGCGGCGGCGATGCGGGTGATCACCTGCGGCAGAAGGTAATTGGCGCAGCCATCGGGGGCACCAAGGCGGATCTGGCCGGTCAGGCCGGTCAAGCCTTCCGGCCCCGACAGGCTTTCCTGTGCGCCAAAGGCGGCGGCCTCGGCGCGTTCGGCATGCGGCACAAGGCGGGCGCCTTCTTCGGTCAGGGCATAGCCTTGCGGAGATTTGACGAAAAGTCGCGCGCCGATGCCGTCTTCCAGCCGGGCAATGCGGCGGCCGACCGTGGCCGGGTCGATCTTCAACCGCCTGGCTGCGCCCGACAGGCTTTCGCTGCGCGCCACTGACAGGAAAATGCGCAGGTCGTCCCAATCCATCCCTTTGCCCCTCTCCTCACCATTTTGCATTTTTGCAAAACGCTTTTGGCAGATTGCCGCTTTGTCTGGCGTTTCCGCAAGGGTAAAACCATCCCAGCAGATTTGGGAGGATTCCATGCAAGAGATCGGTCACTGGATCAATGGCAAGTTGGTGAAGGGCACTTC
>JBATAV010000610.1:0-2125 GCA_049662025.1 Paracoccaceae bacterium
CTGGTCGAGATGCCGGGCATACTGGGCATGACCTATGACCAGTCGGCCCTGGCGGCGGGCAACGGGCGCGGATATTTCGCGCTGATCGCGGCGCGGGCCACGGTACAGACCACGGCCTTTCTTCTTGGCGCGCATTGGGCGGGGCTTGGCGGGGCGCTGTTGGGTCAGGGACTGGCGGCGGCGGCAGTGCATCCCTTGATCATCCGGCTGGCCCGGCGCCATGGCGTCTGGGACGCAAGGCACGATCTGGCCATGGGGGCGCTGGCGTTGGGGCTGATCACGGTGGTGGTGGCGCTGAACTGGCCATCTCTGGCCGGGCTGGCACGATAGAGCCTAGGATCAGCCGCCAACCTGCGCTATTGCCGTGCGCGACCCCGCAAGACGACCCTTGGACCCGCCGCGTGACCCATGCAAATTGACCCGACCGCCCTTTCCGATGTGCTGATCGTGACCCCGCGCCGTTTCGGCGATGCCCGCGGCTGGTTCATGGAGACCTGCAGCACCCCGAAACTGGCCGAAGCCGGGGTCGCGGTGGAGTGGGTGCAGGACAACCATTCCTTCAGCGCCACCAAGGGCACGCTGCGCGGGCTGCACTATCAGGCTCCGCCGCACGCGCAGGACAAACTGGTGCGCTGCTCTCGCGGCGCCATTCTGGATGTGGCGGTGGATTTTCGCGCCGGATCGCCGACATTCGGCAAATGGGTGGGAGTGGAGTTGTCGGCAGAGAACGGGCGTCAACTGCTGGTGCCGAGGGGGTTTCTCCACGGCTTTGTCACCCTGACCGACGACGTCGAGGTGCAGTACAAGTGCAGCGACGTCTATGCGCCCGATTGTGACGGTGCGGTGCGTTGGAATGACCCTGAAATCGGTATCGATTGGGGGGTGGCAGTTCCGATGCTGTCGGACAAGGACGCGAAGGCGCCTTTGCTGAAGGACGCGCCGCGCCCCTTTGTCTGGGGGCCAAAATGAAGCTGCTGGTGACGGGTGGGGCTGGCTTCATCGGCAGCGCGGTGGTACGGCTGGCTGTTTCGCGCGGGCATGAGGTGGTGAACCTTGATGCCATGACCTATGCCGCGAACGCGGCGAATGTCGCCCCGGTGGCCGGATCCAACCTCTACAGCTTCGAACATGCCGATATCCGTGATCGCGCCGCATTGGACCGCATCTTCGCCACCCATCGCCCCGATGCGGTGATGCATCTGGCGGCTGAGTCCCATGTCGATCGCAGCATCGACGGACCGGCGGATTTCATTCAGACCAACATCACCGGCACCTTCAACATGCTGGAGGCCGCAAGGGCCTTCTGGGTGGGCGCGGACAAGCCGGAGGCGTTTCGGTTTCACCACATATCGACCGATGAGGTCTTTGGCTCTCTGGGGGCCGAAGGGCAGTTCACCGAAGATACGCCCTATGACCCGCGCAGCCCCTATTCGGCATCCAAGGCGGCATCCGACCATCTGGTGCGGGCCTGGCATGAGACCTATGGCCTGCCGGTGGTGCTGAGCAATTGCTCCAACAACTACGGGCCCTATCACTTCCCCGAAAAACTGATTCCGGTGGTGATCCTGAACGCGCTGCATGGCCGCCCGATCCCGGTCTATGGCAAGGGCGAGAACGTCCGCGACTGGCTGTACGTCGAGGACCACGCCGACGCGCTGCTCATGGTGATGCAAAAGGGCAGCGTCGGGCGCAGCTACAACATCGGCGGCGAGAATGAGCGGCGGAATATCGACCTGGTGCGCACCATCTGCGCTTTGCTCGATGAGATGCGGCCGAAGGCGGGCTCTTACGCCGATCAGATCAGCTTTGTGACCGACCGTCCGGGCCATGACGCGCGCTATGCGATTGATCCCGCGCGCATCCGTGATGAGTTGGGCTGGCGGCCCTCGGTCACGGTCGAGGAAGGGCTGCGGCGGACGGTGCGCTGGTATCTGGACAACGAGGCCTGGTGGCAGCCGCTGTTGGCGCGACAGGGCGTGGGGCAACGGCTGGGGGTCAAGGCATGAGGCTTCTGGTTTTTGGCCGCACCGGTCAAGTGGCGACCGAGCTGGCGCGGCGGCTGCCAGGCGGCGTGACGGCGCGGTTTCTGGGCCGGGATCGCGCCGATCTGTCCGACCCCACCGCC
>JBATAV010000611.1:0-3951 GCA_049662025.1 Paracoccaceae bacterium
AGAAGCATGCGCTCGACCTGACCGTTGGTCCAAGGGTGGTTGGGCCTGGTCAGCCGGTGCTCGATGCCCCTCGACATGGTTGTTTGAACCAATGGCGCAACCATGTCTCGACCTCGCAGATCATGTCGAAGCGCATCGGCCGTGAGTAGATGGTGTTGCGGTTTCGGGGCTGCTCGGCGAACTGAATGCCACTCGCCATCGTCTCTCGGACCAATGGCGTTCCAATGGCTCGATCGGTGAGAATGGTGTGGACCTGATAGGGCACGGCTTCCAGCATGTGCTGCAGGAACTCCCAGGCAGTCTTTCTGTCCGCCGTTGCAACGAGTTGGGCGACGGCGAACTTGGCTGTCCGGTCCCCTCTCGGGCATTTCCAATGCCCTGCCGGGCAACGGATGCCAACAAAGAGATAGAGCCAATCGTCGGGAAAACAGTCCCCCGGACTGTTTTCTGACCCTCCTCATACTTCCGCAGTCTGCACTTCGGCGATGTCGATATGGAAGAACCCGCCTCTCGGCGATGCAAGCATCGCCTGCCGGCCAATGGCTGGGGTAGCGCCTGAACTTCTGGCGCTTGGGCTTGTCGCCCTCAACATCCGGCAGGCGCGAGATGCCATGTCTCTGCAGACACCGGTGCAGTGCCGACCGCGTCAAATGCGGGATCGACGGTTGCAGGGCATAAAGGCAATCGTCCAATGGCAAAAGCGCATGGCGCCGGAACGCGACGATCATCGCCGCCTCAGCCCCCGTCAGGACCGTGGACCGCGGTTCCGTCGGCCCGGTCTTCATATCCTCGACCGTCGCCCGCTTCCGCCCCTTCGTCACCGTCTTGGGGTTGATCCACAGCTCCCGGCTCAGCTGCGAAAGCGAAGCTTGCCCCTTTCATCGCTTGCAAGCAAACGACTGCCGGGCAGCGGATCGCTGTATTGCTGCTCTGATGGCGTACGTGGTCATGGCGCTCCCGTGACGAACTTGTCCCATAGTGCTTCCTTCCATTCCTGAGAAAGGATCGCACCATGAAACCGTGGGATCAAACACGCACATTCCGCCACCGGCCAGTCCCCCTCCCTTGCTTTATGCATACACGCGAAGCGGTGAAGTTCGAAATCACAGGTAGGCCGACATTGAATTTTTTAGCCACACCGCATGTTTCGGAATAGTCGGCCCGTCGCCAAGCCCGCCTGCGTTTTGCGCCGATTTCCGGCACGGGTATCACTTGACAAATTCCAGGTCCATAGCCCGCCCGCGACGATCAAGACCCCCCGGTCCAGAACCACTCTCGCACCGCAGCACTGGAAATCGTATCAGAAGTCGGAAAAGGTCGCAGCGGTTCGATCGGAATCCTTCAAAAACAGCGCGTCGATACCCAGTTTTCTGGCCAGTGTTGTGCCCTGATCTTCGCCCAAGACCATGAAGGCACTGGCAAGAGCGTCGGCTTCAATGCAGGTGCCGGCAAGCACCGTGACGGCCGCAGGCCCGCAAAGCAGCGGCGCGCCCGTCGTGGGGTTCATCGTATGCGACAGCCGCCGCTCGCCCACCATCACCCATTGGCGGTAGTCACCCGAAGAGGCAATTGCAATATCGCGAACCTCTAGCATCGAATGCGGGGTCCGCGTTTCGGGATCCGGGCGTTCGACCGCAACGGCCCAGCCGCGACCATCCGGCTGGCCACCGATCGCCCGCAACTCTCCGTCGATCGCGGCAAGTGCGTGGGCAATCCCCCGCCTTTGCAACAATTCGGCAAGCCGATCCACGCCATAGCCCTTGGCGATCCCGCTCAGGTCCAGGGTCATCTCCGCCTCTTTCAGCGCGGCTCGCCCTGCCAGATCCAGCGCGAGTGTCTCGAAGCTGGGGCGCCGCTGGCGCAACCGTGCGGCCCGGATCGCCTGCGGATCGGCAGTCGCCGGGCCGAAACCCCAGGCCGTGATGGCATCGCCCATGGCAATCTCGAACGCGCCACCGCTGATCCGCCCGATCTCAAGCGATTTCCCAAGCACTGTCAGAAGCCGTTCGGGTAGCGTGACCCATTCCCCGACCGGGGCGGCGTTCAGGCGCATCAGGTCGCTCTGCGGCTTCCAGGTCGACATCTGCACATCGATCTCGTCGACTGCGGCCTGAAGGTCTGCCTGCAGCGACACCAGGTCAAACCCCGCCGCTGCATAGAGCACCACCGACCAGCGCGTGCCCATCGTCGGCCCGTTCAGAACCTGGCGGGAAAGATCAGTAGATGTCTTCGGCATAACGTCCCTCGGCCTTCAGCGTGGCGGGGCTTTGTCCGGTCGTGGCAAGGATGTCGCCCAGAACCTCGCGAACCGCATGGGCCATCTCGCGTCCGCCACAGACCATGATCTGGGCGCCCTCGGACAGAAGCCGCCCGATCCGCCCGGCATCTTCTCGCAAACGGTCCTGGACATAGGCTTGCCGCCCATGCCGCGAAAACGCCGTCGTCAAGGTGGTCAGCCGCCCCCCCGTCGCCCATTCTTTCAGCTCTTCGTCATACAGCAGATCGCTTGTTGGCGTGCGCGCACCAAAAAACAGATGCATCGGCCGTTGAAGGTGGTTGGCACGCAGAAACCCGGCAAGCGGCCCGATCCCGGTGCCAGCGCCAATCAAGATGACCGGCGCGCGGCCCTTTGCCGGGCGGAACTCGGGGTTGCGGCGCAGGAAGGCTGCAACCGTTGCATCTGGCGCAAGGCCGGTCAACTGCCCCGAGCAAAGCCCGCCCGGAAGTTTGCGCACGCAAATCTCGACAAAACCGTCGCGCGCCGAAGAGGCCAGCGAATAGAACCGTGGCACGTCCGAGCCCGCAGGCAGGATGCCCAAGACGTCGCCGGCCTGAAACCGGGCGAAGCCCTGCCTGGTCAGACGGCTCCACAGGCTGCGTGCGGGAAGGGCAAAGCGCAGGATGGCGGTCGGGGCCTGCACCTCGGCGCCATAGTCGCGCCGTTGCACCAGCCGCAAGGTTTCGCAGCGTGGCGCTTCGGGCAAATGCGAAAGCTCCAGTTCGATGCCAAGAGCCGCGCCCAGGTCGCGTCCCCATCGGGCAAAGTCCTGAGGCGACTGACGGTCAACGGTGGCGACGGGCGCAAGCTCGGCCCAACCGATCGCGCGCGCGGCTTGCGCCAGATTATCGGCATAGGCGCAGAAATCGGGGAAGGATCGGTCGCCGAACCCCAACACCGCCAGCGAAGCCAGCGGAGGCCGAGGCAAGTTTCGAATGCGGTCCAGCACGCCACGGGCAGAGGTGGGGGCCTCGCCCATGCCATAGGTCGCCGCCAGAATGATGATGCGGCGCGCATGGCTGTAGCGGACGGGGTCGAACTGGCCGATCGGTGCGGCATGAACGCTGTGGCCCGCTGCCGTCAGGGCATCGCGCAAAGTGCGGGCAAAGCCCCATGTGCTGCCGCCTTCCGAAGCTACCAGCAGGATCGTCTCGGCGCGCGCCGCAGCGACATTGCCCTTGATCCGGATGCCCGACCGTCGGGCAGACAGCCACTGCACCCACCCCGTCAGCGCCAGCGCGGGCACCGTCAGCACCATCAGGCCAAGGATCAGACCCAGCACTGCGGCACCCTGCCCGGTGTGCAGCATCACCATGATCTCGGTTGTGCGTTCCCACGCGCCGCGCGCGGCACTGGACAGCACCTGGCCCGTGCCCGGATCGACCAGCGCGGTGCCACCGGCCGTCTTCAACGTGTAGACATCCGCGGGATCATCGGGATAGGGAAAGGTAAGCTCGGTCATTTCCGCGACGGGAGTCTGGGAAAAAAGCGCAATTTGTTCGGGAGATAGGTGCGGCAGCCCGGCGGTCGCCGTCGCGGGCGCAGGCTTGACCGCAATGTCGGGCACCAGCGAAAAGACCGAGGCGGTCATCCACAAACCGGTCAACGAAGACAGCAGAAGCCCGCCCACCGCAAAGCGGGCAAGTTCGACATGCAGGCGCCCGGCCCAAGGG
>JBATAV010000612.1:0-2666 GCA_049662025.1 Paracoccaceae bacterium
GAACGGATGCTGGTCGCCCAAAGTAGTAACGTCACCAGAGGTGCTGTCCGCAGCACTCCTTGGCAGTCCATAGAACCAAGGCATCGTAAGGGCGATGGGCCTTGTGGGCGACAGAGGATCATCGGACAGAACTGAGCAGATGACCGGTTTGAACCCTTATAGACCGAACATATATGTCAGAACGTCAACGTGTTTCCTAACCCGGCAACCGCCTTTTGCTTTATGGTTGCGCACTTCGGTTTCCTCTGTTTTGTCAAAGCCGATGAAGAGGAAATACACCGGAAAATGCCTTTGCGGCGAAGTCACGTACGTCGCATATGGGCAACCAATCGTTGTTGCGCAATGTCATTGTGAACAGTGTCGCCGATTGAGCGGAACAGGTCACACCGTGGGTGCAATGTTCGTTTCAGACGCAGTAGCCGTGAGTGGAAAACTGAGTGAATTCAAATATTCGTCTGATAAGGGTTCAGAGGTTACGAAGTTGTTTTGTGCAAACTGTGGTAGCCCAATTTATGGGAAGAACACCCGAATACCCGGTCATCTACCGCTGACGCTTGGCACGATGGACGACGCAAGCGAGTTGAGTGTTGAGGTCGTAATATTTGAGCGCGACAAACGACATTGGGACCAGCTTGGGCGAGATGTCGTTTCATTTGCGACGCAGCCTGATTGGAAGCCCGAAGACTGAGCCGCATCATGTGCGGGGCTGATTTAGGAAGGCAGAAGAGTCTGCGAAACGGATGACCGAAAGACGCAGCCGCCTGCCTGCCGTCGCGAGATCGCGCGGCCTTTGTTTGCTCCCAAAACCGCCCCTTGCCTTTGCCCGCCATTCGGTCACCATGCCCAGCGAACAGCCAAAGGTGACCCGCGATGATGATGCACTCGATGTCCGTCCTGACCATGGACCGTTTTCTTGCCGCCCTTTCCGCCATCCTGACCAAGGCCGAAGCGCATTGTGAGGCGAAAAAGATCACGCCCGACGCCCTCCTGCAGTTCCGGCTGTTCCCCGACATGCTGCCGATGATCGTGCAGGTGCGGCTGACCTGCGACTTTGCTGCCCGTGCCTCGGCCCGGCTGGCCGGGACCAGCCCGAAATCCTTCCCCGATACCGAAACCACCTTTGCCGAGCTGCAAACCCGCATCCGCGCCGCCCGTGACTACATGCACGAATTCGGCCCCGCGCAGTTCGAGGGCGCCGAGACCCGCGCCATCGTCTTTCCCGCCGGGGGCCGCGAGATGACGCTGTCCGGGCAGGACTACCTGTCGCTCTACGCGCTGCCGCAGGTCTTCTTCCACATGACCACCGCCTACAATATCCTGCGCCATAACGGGGTGGAGCTGGGCAAGCGGGACTACATGGGCGCCAGCCTGTGACGGCAGGGCCGGGCACGGCCCTTCTGGTCATCGACATGCAGGAAGGCATGGCTGCGCGCACCCGCGCCGGCCGCCAACGCGCCAATCCGCAGGCCGAAAGTCATGTGGCTGCGCTTCTGGCCCTGTTCCGCACCCGCGACCTGCCGGTGGTGCATGTGCTGCATGACGACCCGGACCCGGCCTCGGACTTTCACCGCGGCCAACCGAATGGTGAACCCATGGCCTGCGCCGCGCCGGCACCGGACGAGGCGGTGTTCGTCAAACACGGCTCCTCGGCCTTTGCGGGTACCGGGCTAGAGGCGCATCTGCGCCATGCCGGGATTGCCCGCATCGTCCTTGTCGGCGCGGTGGCGGCCTTCTGCGTTACTTCGACCTCCCGCTGGGCCGCCGACCTTGGCTTTCAGGTCATCCTTCCGGGCGATGCGCTGATCGGCTTTGACATCCCCGCCCATGACGCCCGGGATACTGGTGGCCGGATCGACGCCGAAACCGTGTTGCGGGTCACCCTGTCGCTTCTGGACGCCGATTTCGCCGATGTGGTGACGTCGGCGCAGGTGGCGGCGCTGATTGCCTGAGGATTGTTCCCATTGCGGCGACAAAGCCGCCAAAACTCAAAGAAAAAGCCACGAATCGCTCTGAACCACGCCACAATGCTCGGGTTTATCGACCCGAAGCGGGGCAATGCCCCGGTGTTGCGTATGTGGCAAGGAAATGTCGGATGGTTGACAAGACAGGACGTGTGCCGGTGGTGAGAACCACGACCGATGAAGGGATGGGCGGGACCTGGTCGACCGTGCCGATGGCACACAGCCCGACGGGTTTTGCCAACTTGTCCTATCCCTGGCAACAGGCCAAGCAAGACGCGCTGAAGGCGCATCAGGCGGTGAAGGACGGGCTGGCGGGGGACGGCAAGGCCGCGGCGGAAACCCCTACGCTGCCCGATCTGGCGACACGGTTCGGGACCGAAAGCGCGCCTGCGCGGTTCCTGGCGATGCGATGTAGCAAATGATAATCTGCACCCTTGCTACAAAACTTCCGTTTATGAGCCGTTCCTGAGGAAACTCGAAAAGGAATCCTTTGCTGGTGTTGATAGTGATTTCCTGATTGGGGCAAGATTAGGCGTCCCGCTTGTAACGATTCTTCGCACCTCATCTTTCAAATCTTGGATAGTGACCTGAGACCCATCTCTCCTCCGGTTCATCGGAGAATCCGCGGGTTGATTTCTGGGGCTACGCGGCGCGCATTTCCAGCCCCTTCTTTGCCACGAACTCGGCTGGCGGGATGTTCCCGAG
>JBATAV010000613.1:0-2141 GCA_049662025.1 Paracoccaceae bacterium
CGATGCCGTCGGGCGGGGGTGTCCACACCATCAAAACTGGATCGCCGCATCGGAGAACACCGCTGGCCGACCGGGGCTGCCAACATGCGGCGCAAGCCAGATCATCTCCAGATCATCTCCTTGTCCAGCCACCCTCTCACGCATGCAAGCATGCGTTGCCGGGCAACGGATAAGCAGTGACCCCCGCTTGCGGAGCGCCGCAGTGTAGCTGGGCCAGTTCGTCGTGCTGTAGCGGGCGGGGGATGGCTTGCTCATGCAGCACTTCTAACTGCATGGATTCACAATGTGAATCGGCCACAATCAAAGTTGTGCAACAACGCCATGTGACACCCAAAACAACGATTGCTGCGAAAGCGTCCCCGAAAACGCCACCGAATAGGTCAAACCCAGCCCCTGCCAACAGCAGGCCAGCCAATTGTCCAAGAAACACAAAACCCAAGAACAAACTCAAGATCACCACACCATCAAGGCGCGCGCTTGTTGGGGCCGCGACAACCTGCGCGAACTGCGCTTTGTGGCGGCGCAGCGCCCACCAGATATGCAGCCCCGAAGCAGCGGTTGTTGCGATCAAGGCCAGATAAAACAGCCCGACCGATGCCAGACCAAGCAGCAATCTGGCCGGCGAAATCTGGGGAACCTCGCCCGCTTCAATCATATGGCGCGCGGCAAGCGGCAATGTGAGGTATGGCAGCTGCAACACACCCGCCAATGCCGCGACCGGCTGCCACCGGCGCATCGGCTGCGAGACCAGCGCGTTCATGTGCCGTGCCAACAGGACCGGCAGCAAGGGCAGCAAACAGGCCTCCCAACCTGCCAGATCGACCAGATCGGTGAGGAACAAGGCCACAAGCACCAAAACAAAGCCCGTCAGAGCCGCAAGTGGCGTGCGCAAAGGTGCAGCGGCTGCCCTCCATCGCAGGCAAAGCGCCAAGGCTGCCATCGCGGTCAGGCCCGCAAGAAATTCCGACATCTGGTCTCCTTTCTTGCCAACTCACGCGCAAGAAAACGGGCAGCGCAAGGTCCGGGCCGCTTGGACCGGACGACGGGGCACGCCGCAGTCGGCAGGATTAGTGCAAAGAATGGAGATTGTCATGTTTCGAACCCTGCTACTTTCCAGCGCCCTTTTCGGTTGCCTTATCGGCTGTGCGCCCCCCCATCCCGACGTCACGCAAGGCAGCGGCCCGACCCTTGTGTTTGAGTCCGGTCTTGGCGACGGGGCCGAGGTTTGGCGCGATCTGCGCGCATCGCTGCCGTCCGATGTGGCCAGTTTTGCCTGGACGCGGGCGGGATATGGGCTGGGTGCCGATCTTTTGGCTGGACAGCCTTGGCAAAGCGACCTTGACGGCCAACGCACAGGCCGCGAGGTGGCCGACCATCTTGCACAGGCACTTGCAGAGGCGGGGCAACATCCGCCCTATGTGCTTGTCGCGCATTCGCTCGGTGCCAGCTATGCGCTGGCCTACGCCAAAGCCCATCCTGACCAGATTGCCGGCATCGTTTTGGTCGATCCGCGCTTGCCGGGTTTCACCGCCAAATGCCAATCCGAAGGCCTAAGCCACTGTCGCATCCCGCCACTGATGTTTGCGATGCTATCTCCCACGGAGCAAGCTGAATGGCGCGGCATGGAGGAAACTGAGGCCGCGTTGCAAGACCTTTCCGTGTTGCGCAATACCCCGATCACGATCCTTACCGCGACCAAAGCCGGTTTTGCTGAAGACCCCCGCTGGCGCGCTTTGTGGGCGCAGTATGCCGACGATTTCGCCACCCGCTTTACCCGTAACCGCCGCGTTTCAGTTGCCAGCGGCCACTATATCCAGAAAGAGGCTGTCGGCATCGTCGATGCTGAAATCCTTCAGATGCTGGCACTTGCAAAACCGAGAGATTGAATTCGGAAATCACAATGGCACAAGGCTTCTTTCGATGGCTTCCGTCGTAGAGAAGCCCCTAGAAACGCTATCTTTCTAGCTGTTCAGTCCCGGCATCTGGTGGATCGGGTCGAGGATGAAACGATCCGGCTCTGATGTCCAGATTTTGCAGATGTATTCGTAGGGCGTGAGGCCGTTCAGCGTCTTGAGCCTGCGGGCGAAGTTGTAGGCTGCGAGGAAGTCGGCGAGGTGCGTGCGTAGCTGGTCGTGGCTTTC
>JBATAV010000614.1:0-4879 GCA_049662025.1 Paracoccaceae bacterium
GAGCTGGAGCGCGCGCAGGCCCCCGGCCAACCCGAGGTGTTGCGCCAGCGGATGCAAGGCAGCCTGATCGACGCCCGCGATGCCGCCGTGGCCTTGGGTCAGCCGCTGACGCGGGCCAATCAGGGCGCCTGGTTCGTGGCGGCTCTGGTCGATGACATTGCGCTGAACACGCCCTGGGGCGGCCACAGCGACTGGCCGCGCCAACCGCTGGTGACGGCGCTTTCCGGCGACGTCGATGCCGGCACGCGGTTCTTCCGCCATCTGGAGGAACTGGTCGCCCACCCCAACCGCGACCCCGAATTGCTGGAGCTGGCCTATACCTGCCTTGGTCTTGGTTTTCGCGGCCAATACCGCCCGCAAGGCCCGACCGGAGAGGCCACGATCACCGCGCTGCGCGGCCAGATCGCACGGGCCCTGCGCAATGTCGATACGCTGGCGGCCCCCTTGTCGCCGCATGCCGACGGGGTGAAGGTGCCGGATGAAAAGCGCCGTTTTGCGGTGCCTCTGTGGACGGTCTGGCTGGTGGCGGTGGCCCTGATGGCGGGGCTTTACACCGCACTGTCGCTGCAACTGGGCGACAAGGCGGAGCAGCTGTTCGTCTCTGCCGCAGCCCTGCCGCCGGCGGAACGCGCGGGCGTGTTTCGACCCATCCGCGACACTGCCGTCCCGGCAAAGCCGGTCGAGGCGGTGGCGCCGCTGATCTTCGAGATGTTGCCGCTGTTCCAGGCCGCCGCGCCCAAGGAAACCGCCGCCGCGCTGAAAGGGCGCGAGGATGTGTCGCTGGTGGTTCTGGTGGTTCAGGGCACCGCGCCAGAGGTGTTTCGCAGCGCCAAGGCCGACCTGAACCCGGAATACGCGCCGCTGATCGCGGCGATTGCCAAGGCCATCGTGGAGAATGCCGAGATCACCGGGCGCGTCACCGTGATCGGCCATACCGACTCGGTTCCGGTGCAGAAAAGCAATCCGTTCCAGTCGAACCAGGGCCTCAGCGAGGCGCGGGCCGAAACGATTGCCAAGGCGCTGATCGCGGCGGGGGTTCCGGCCGAGAACGTGGCCTTCGAGGGCCGCGCCGACACCGAGCCGGTGGGCGACAACGCCACCAAAGAGGGGCGCGCGCAGAACCGGCGGGTCGAGATCAAGATCGAGAAGAGGCTTTGAAGGCGATGTTCCGGCTGATCAAATCCATCCTTCGCTTCCTGATCTCGCGCAAGCTGTGGGTGTTCATCGGGGTCATCGTGCTGTGCGCGATGATCTGGCAGTTCGGCCCTCTGCTGGCCTTCGGCGACTTGCATCCGCTGGATGACGAATTGAACCGGCTGATCGCCATTGGCGGGGTGATCATCCTCTGGCTGTTCTCGATCCTGCTGCGGCAATTGCGTGCGGCGCGGAAGAACCGGATGTTCGTGACCGAGCTGGCAGCGCCGCCGCCGCAGGCCGCACGGCCCGGAGAGGCGAACCTGGCCGCGATCACCGGCAAGTTTCAGGACATCCTGGGCCAGATGAAGAAGTCGAAGCTGGGGGCGAAGAAGTTCCTGCGCGAGATGCCCTGGTATGTGATCATCGGCCCGCCCGGCACCGGCAAGACCACGGCCTTGAAGCAATCGGGGCTGCATTTCCCGATTGATCTGTCCGATGACATCAAGGGGGTGGGGGGCACCCGCAACTGCGACTGGTTCTTTACCGATACCGCAGTGTTGGTGGATACGGCGGGCCGCTATGTCGAACAGGCCAGCGACCCCGAGATTGACGCCGCCGAATGGGGTGGCTTTCTGGCGCTGTTGAAAAAGCATCGCGGCAAGCGGGCATTGAACGGGGTGATTGTCACCCTGTCGCTGCAGGAACTCCTGGGCGACGAAGGGGCCTTGCGGGCGCATGGCAAGACCATCCGCAAGCGGCTGTCGGAACTGCGTGAGCGGCTGGAAATCCAGTTGCCGGTCTATCTGATGATCACCAAAGCCGATCTGGTGCCGGGGTTCGAGCCCTATTTCGCCGACATGACCAGCCGCGACCGCGAGCAGGTCTGGGGTGCCACGCTGCCAACCGACGCCCGTGCCGAACCCAATGCCATTGCGCGCGAATTGCGCGGGCTGCTCAGCCGTCTGGAAAGCCGCCTGTCGGCGCGGATGGCCGAAGATGCGGCGCTGACCTGGCGGGCCGAGGTGTTCCGGTTTCCCGCGCAGATGGAACGGGTCGAAGCGCCGCTGAAGCTGCTGGTGGAAACGGTTTTCGGCGAAAGCCGTTATGAGGATGCGCCCTGGCTAAGGGGCTTCTATTTCACCTCGGCGGCACAGGAAGGCAGCCCGATCGACCGGATGCTGGGCGACATGGCGGCGTCTTACGGGTTGCGGGCCGAACCGCCGCCGCGCCGGGCCGCCGGTGAACAGCGCAGCTATTTCCTGCATGACATGCTGGCCGATGTGATCTTTCCCGAAGCGGGGCTTGGCCAGTTCGACCGCGCGGCCGAGGAACGCCGGGTCTGGTTCTGGCGCGGCTCGGTCGCGGCGGCGGCGCTGGTCTGCACCTTGGCGGGGCTGGCGTTCCTCTATTCCTTCCTCAACCAGTCGGGCACCATCGCCGATCAGGCGCGGCTGACGGCGGATCTGTCGCAGCGGCTGGCCAACATCGCCTCGCGCCAGGCGCCGACCGACCCCCTGGATCTGGATATCGCGCTGGAGGCGATGACCGAGATCGAGAATGCCCGCAGCCCGCTGACCGCCAGCCTGCTGACCCTCGCCGGGCCCTCGGCGAAGACCGACCTGAACCGCGCCCAGAAGATCGCCTATGACCACGGACTGAAAACCATTCTGGAACCGCGCATGGTTGCCTTGCTGGAGGCGACGATGTGGCGCGAAATCCGCAACCCGGAATTCCTGCTGGGGGCGCTGAAATCCTATCACATGCTGACCGGCAAGGCGCCTTATGACCGCGATTTCCTGTCCTTCTGGTGGCAGGAGAAACTGCCCGAGCACGCCCCCATCCCGCCTTTCCCGACCGAGGCCGCACTGGTGCATGAGCTGGCCGCCATCGACCGCGCGGCAGGCGACGAGGCGGCGGACCGCATCGCACCGGATGATCTACTGGTGGCCAAGGCGCTGGAGGCGATCTGCACCGTTCCCCTGTCCGTGCGCGCCTACAACACGTTGATGCAGGATCCCGCCGTGACCGGTTTGCCAGACTGGATTCCGGCCGAAACGGCCGGACCGAATGCGACCAGGGTGCTGACCCGGCTGTCGGGCAAGACGCTGCGCATCGGCCTGCCTGGGGCCTTCACCTACAACGGCTTTCAGACCGTGATCCTGCCGCTGATCCCCGAGGTGGCCGCCCAATCGGCGCTGGATCGGGCGGTCTTTGCCGGGGGGTGCGCGGAAAGCAGCGAAACCTCGGTGCCCGCGCTGGAGCAGGATATCCTGAAACTCTACTCGGACGATTTCATCGCCCAATGGGATGGGTTCCTGCGCGATGTGCGGCTGGCGCCGATCACCGATCTGACCGTGGCGACGGCCAATCTGAAAGACCTCGCCAGCCCCGACAGCACGCTGAAACGGCTGCTGACCGCGGTGGTGACCGAGACCGACCTGCTGGCCGTGCCGCCCGAACCCGCGGGCGGCAGCGACGCCACCGACGGGATCTTGAGTGCGGCAACCAAGAAGCTGGGCAAGCTGGGCAAGCTGGTGTCAAAAGGCGCCAAGGCGGCCGACAAGATCGGGCTGGGGGGCAATGACAGCGGCCCGCCGGCCGACCCGCCGGGCAAGGCGATTGCCGATCACTTTGCGCCGCTGAAGGCCACGGTGACCGAGGTGGACGGCACACCGCCGCTGATCACCGATGCCGAAACCGCGCTGGGTGCCTTGGCCAACGAATTGCAGACCGTGGCCGCCAGCCCCGACCCCGAGGCGGCATTGCTGGCGCGGGGCGGCTTGCCGCAGCTGACCGGGCAGCTGGCAAACGTGGCCAAGGTGCTGCCCGATCCGGTAGATGACTGGCTGACCGGCCTTGCCGGCGACACCATCAGCGTCACCCGCGAGGCGGTGGTGGCGCAGCTGAATGCGCGCTGGAAGGCCGATGTGCTGCCGTTCTGCACCTCGGCCACCGCCGGGCGCTATCCGTTCGAGGCGGGATCGGCCATCGACGTCAACACCGCCGATTTCCAGCGCCTGTTCGGCCCCGGCGGGCTGGTCGACAGCTATACCAACAACATCCTGCTGCAATACATCGACACCACGGTGCGCCCCTGGGCCTGGCGGGCCGATTTTGGCCTGCCTTCGGCCGGTCTGCAGCCCTTTGAACAAGCGCGCAGCATCCGCGACGGGCTGTTTCCCGGTGGTGCCGGGCCGATCATGGCCTTTACGCTGGAACCCAAGGACCTGTCGGCCAATGCCAGCCGCGTCACGCTGAATGTCGATGGCCAGACGCTGGTCTATTTCAACTCGGCCACAAGGCCACAGGCGATGACCTGGCCGGGCAAGGATGGCACCAACCTGATCTCGCTGGCCTTCACGCCGGTCGATGGCACGGGCGAGGTGATGACCTCGGAAACCGGGTCCTGGGCCTGGCTGCGGCTGATCCGCAAAGGCAATCTGGCCAAGACCAACCTGCCGGAATTGTTCAACCTGACCCTTTCCGCGGGCGGTCATTCGGCCAAGTTCGAGCTGCGGGCGGCCTCGGTCGAGAACCCGTTCGACCTGAGCATGTTCGGCAATTTCCGATGCCCGCAGGGGTTCTGACGCCCGATCTGCTGACCGGGTTTCACGGCAAGCTGCCAGCAGCGGGTGATTTCGTCAGCCGTGGGCTGCCAACCGGTTTTGTCGCTTTCTGGGATGGCTGGGCCACCCGGCATCTGGCGCGGCGCGAGGGCTGGCCCGAGGGCGGGTTGCGGCTG
>JBATAV010000615.1:0-2089 GCA_049662025.1 Paracoccaceae bacterium
ACATATGACAAGGTGCCGGATGGTTACGACGGTGCTGTCTACACCTGCCCGATGCATGCTGAAGTCCGGCAGACCAAACCCGGATCCTGCCCGATCTGCGGCATGGGACTGGAACTTGAATCCGCGGCAATGGTCGAAGACGGCCCCAACCCGGAACTGGTCGACTTCACCCGACGTTTCTGGGTCGGAGCAGTGCTGACCGTGCCACTGTTGGTCCTGACCATGTCACCCTATGTGGGCGCAGGGTGGATCCGCGAGATTTTTGGTGAACGGACCACGCTCTGGATCGAATTCGCGTTGGGTACCCCAGTGATCCTATGGTCGGGTTGGCCCTTCTTCACCCGCGGCTGGACGTCGTTCCGCACCATGAAACTGAACATGTTCAGTCTGATCGCGATGGGGATCGCGGCGGCCTACGGCTTCAGTGTGGTTGCCGTACTTGCGCCGGGCATCTTTCCCGACGGGTTCCGCAGCGCGGATGGCCATGTCGGCGTCTATTTTGAAGCCGCGGCTGTGATCGTGACACTGGTCTTGCTGGGCCAAGTCATGGAATTGCGCGCACGCGAGGGAACGGGCAAGGCAATCCGGGCATTGTTGGACATGGCGGCCAAGACGGCGCGTGTGATCCGCCCGGACGGCAGCGAAGTAGAGGTGCCGCTGGAAGACGTGCTCGTCGGGGATCATGTGCGTGTGGTGCCCGGCGACAAGGTGCCGGTCGATGGCACCGTGATCGAGGGGCGCTCGTCGGTCGACGAAAGCATGATTTCCGGCGAACCGGTCCCGGTGGAAAAAGTGGCCGGCGACCCGGTGACCGGTGCCACGATCAACGGCACCGGATCGCTGGTCATCGCTGCGACGCGAGTCGGCGCGGACACCATGCTGAGCCAGATCGTCGAGATGGTGGCGAACGCCCAACGCTCGCGCGCACCGATCCAGAAATATGCCGATATGGTAGCCGGATATTTCGTTCCGGTGGTGATCGCAATTGCGGTCCTGTCGTTCATCGGCTGGGCGCTTTGGGGTCCTGATCCTGCCTTGTCCTATGGACTCATTTCGGCAGTCGCGGTGCTAATTATCGCCTGCCCCTGTGCGCTTGGTCTGGCCACGCCGATGTCGATCATGACTGCCACGGGGCGCGGGGCGCAGGCAGGGGTATTGATCAAGAATGCCGAGGCGCTGGAGCGGTTTGAGAAAGTCGATACGCTGATTGTGGACAAGACCGGCACCCTGACCGAGGGCAAGCCGCGCTTGGTCGCGGTGCTGCCGGAACCCGGCCATGACGAGTCCGAGGTGCTGCGGCTTGCAGCCTCATTGGAGCGCGGGTCGGAACACCCGTTGGCCGAGGCCATTGTGCGCGGTGCCGAAGAGCGCGGCGTGGACATGGTCAAGGCAGAGGACTTTGAAGCCGTCACCGGCAAGGGCGTTAAAGGCGTGGTCGATGGCAAGGCTGTGGCCCTTGGCAACTTGAAGCTGATTACCGACATGGGGTTGAAAGCGGACTCCTTGATCGAAAAGGCCAACGCGCGGCGCGATGACGGCGAGACGGTGATGTTCGTGGTCCTTGGCGATGCAATCGCCGGGCTGGTCAGTGTGGCCGATCCAGTCAAGGAAACCACGCCTGCGGCCCTGAAAGCGCTGCACGAGTTGGGCTTTCGGATCATCATGGCCACTGGCGACAACGAACGCACCGCCAAAGCGGTCGCTGGTCGGCTGGGCATCGACGAGATTCGCGCCGATGTCTTGCCCGAGGACAAGGCCCGCATCATCAAGGAGCTTCAGGCAGAAGGGCGCAAGGTCGCTATGGCAGGCGACGGCGTCAACGACGCACCGGCGCTGGCGCAGGCGGATGTCGGGATCGCCATGGGCACGGGTGCCGATGTGGCGATCGAAAGCGCCGGGTTCACGCTGGTCAAGGGCAATCTGGATGGCATCGTGCGGGCGAGGCGCCTGTCGCGAGCGACCATGCGCAACATCCGCCAGAACCTGTTCTTTGCACTGATCTACAATGCCGCCGGAGTGCCCGTCGCCGCAGGCGTCCTATTCCCGTTCCTTGGCATCCTGATCAGCCCGATGTTCGCCGCCTTCGCAA
>JBATAV010000616.1:0-2254 GCA_049662025.1 Paracoccaceae bacterium
CCGGCTGACCTTCGCCCCCGCAACCTGGGACCAGCTTCTGGCCATGGGCGCGCTGGCCGAAACCCGCGTCACCATGACCGATGCCGCCAAGGTCCTTGCCGGTGCCAAGGTCCCGGTCCAGCCCGGCGACGGCGATTTCCTGCATCTCTGGATCGGCGTGATCGACACCCCCACCATCGGCCAAAGCCTTCTGGGCCAGCAGGATTTCACCAAGGCCGTCGGCAACCTTGGCGCCGGCGCCGCCGCCCTGATCGTGATGTCAACCGGCGCCCAATCGCATCGCGGCACGGACTGGAAGAAGACCGGCATTTTCGACCGGCTGACCGTGGTGCAGGGCGACATCCGCTGGCAGCCGACCGAAGACCGCTACCAGATGCAAAAGAAACTGGCCGTGGCAGACGCGCCGGTGATGAAGGAAATCAGCCTTTTCGCCCTGCCGCCCGAGATTGATCCGACACGGCCCCTGACACTGGAAATCACCGCCACCCGCGCCACCGATACCGGCGAGGTGGCGATGACCATCGCCCTGCCCTACCAGTTGCCTCCGGCCTTCGTGATTGCCCCCCCGCCCGAAACCGAGCCGCTGTGGAAGCAGGCCTGGGCGGCCAAACACACCCAGATCGCCATCGTCGCCCTGATGCTGACCCTGCTGACGCTGATCCTGTTCGCGCAGGAATGGATCATCCGCCGCCCGAAGTTGTTGCGGTACGGACGCTATAGCTTCCTTGCCGCCACCTTCCTTGTGCTGGGCATGGGGTTGAACGGGCAGTTGTCGGTGGTGCAGACCGTGGCCTTCGTCCATTCCCTGCTGACCGGGTTCCGCTGGGAAACCTTTCTGATCGAGCCGGTCATCTTCATCCTCTGGGGCTTTACCGCCCTGGGAATGCTGTTCTGGGGGCGCGGCGTCTATTGCGGCTGGCTCTGCCCGTTCGGCGCGCTTCAGGAACTGACCAACGCCGCTGCGCAAGCGCTTGGCGTGAAACAGATCGCCGTGCCGCAGGCGCTGCATGAACGGCTGTGGGTGATCAAATACAGCCTCTTCATGGGCATCATGGCGCTGTCGTTCTATTCCATGCACGACGCCCTGATCATGGCCGAGGTCGAACCCTTCAAGACCGCCATCAGCTTGCGGTTCCTGCGCGCCTGGCCCTTCGTGGCCTTCGTCCTGGCCCTGCTGACCGCGGGCCTTTTCATCGAACGGTTCTACTGCCGCTATCTCTGCCCCCTGGGCGCAGGCCTTGCGATCCCGGCCAAGCTGAAGATCTTCGACTGGCTGAAGCGGCGCCCTCAATGCGGCCGCGAATGCCGGATGTGCGAAACCAAATGCACCGTCGGCGCCATTGACGCCATCGGCCGCATCAATTCCAATGAATGTGTCCTGTGCCTGCGCTGTCAGGTCATCATGAACGACAACACACTATGCCCGGTCCTGAAACGCCGCGCCCGCGCCGAGGTAGCGCCATGACCACAATGAAACGGCTTTTCTCCCAGGGCTTCCGCATCTTCTTTCTGTCGGCCTGCCTGTTCGCGATCCTGTCGATGCTGATCTGGGAGGGCTATCTTGCCATCCTGGCCACCGACAGGATCGTCGATCTGCCTTTCGGCGTTGCGCCGCATCTGTGGCATGCGCATGAGATGATCTTCGGCTATGCCAGTGCGGTTCTGGGCGGGTTCTTCCTGACCGCCGTGCCGAACTGGACTGGCGGCAAGGCGGCCCCGCACCGCTTCATCGCGCTGGTCTTCGGGCTGTGGCTTGCCGGGCGGCTGGCGATGCTGGCGTCTGCGGGGCTGTCGCCCTGGCTGGTGGCACTGGCCGATCTGGCCTTCGTGCCCGTCCTTGCGGGCAAGATCGCCGCACAACTGATCGTCCGGCCAAAGCCGCAGCAACTGATCTTGCTCGCCGTCCTCGCCACGTTCTGGGCGGCCAACCTGATGTGCCACCTTGAATGGCTGGACCTTGTGCGCGACGGGGTTGGCCCCGGCCTGCGCGCGGGTCTGCTGACGCTGGTTGGGCTGATCGTCATCCTTGGCGGACGGGTGACGCCGGGCTTTACCCGCAACGCCATGGTGCAGACCGGGCGCGAGGACCGCCACCCCGCCACACCCGCACCCCTTGCCATTGCCGCCATCGCGCCCACGCTGGCCGTGCCGCTGGCACTGCTGCTTTCCCTGCCCGGATGGGTCGTCGGGCCGCTGGCCCTGCTGGCGGGGACTGCGGTCCTGCTGCGGCTGGCGCTCTGGCAAGGCGCATGGA
>JBATAV010000617.1:0-5771 GCA_049662025.1 Paracoccaceae bacterium
CCGTTACTGCGTCAAGCCCGGCCGTGAAACCCTTGAGCGAGGCCTTCACCGAGACCTTCTGGTCCGGCGCCACGAAGGGCACGATGGTCATTTCGGCCACGGCGCCCTTCTTGAACATCGCCACTTCCTCGGCGGAAAAGCCGATGCGCGCCACGCAGCCCAGGGTAGCGCAGAAGGTGAACGGATAGGCGCGCTGCTTGTTGGTGTCGATCTGCAGCGTCAGGCCGGTGGCCAACAGGGTCTCCAACGGGGCGATGAAGGTTGCACCGGCGACGGCCGGGCCCTTGCTGCCTTCGGGCAGCGAAAAGACCGAGAATTCGGCGACGCTGTTGCCGTTGCCGTCCTTCAGCAACTGGTACAGCTGGCAGGGATCGGCGCCGGTTTCGGTCTTGATGCAGCGCTGTTCCCAATCGTCGAACTTGGCCGCCACATAAGTGTCTCCGACAGCCGGAGGACTGCCGACTTCAGCCCCCATCGACAGTCCGGTGTCGGTGGCCGGGGCGCCTTCGACGGTTTTCGGCGCGGTCGTCCCGGTGGCAGTTTCCTGTGCGAGGGCGGGCAGGGCAAGGCCCAGCGCAAGCGCCAGGGCAAATGAGGTGATCTGGGTGGTCTTCATCGGTGCTCGATCCTTTGATCCATGCGGATATCGGTGACGCGCGTTTGGTAACACGGGGGGGCGGCGCTGTCAGGTAAGAAAACTGCGATTGGCAAGGCTTTGCCGTGCAACCCGTTGACCGGCCGCCACAAAACCAAAGGGCCGACGCAAGTCGGCCCTTCGATCTATTTTTTTGCTCCCTGTCGGACTGGCCGACTATATGCGCCGCACGCTATTGCGGTTTGGCCGGGGCGTCAACGGGATTCTTCGCCTGTCGATCCCCAAAAACATGAGAAAAAACCGCGCCTTTCAGGAAGGGCGCGGCCAGTCGACAGGGAGGAAGTCTTGCCCGGGCGGGAAGGAACCGCATCCGGCAAGATCAAGACTGGCACGGCTCGGTTAACACTGTATGTTTGCCCCGCGCGGCCCGCTGGACGGGCCGGAATGGTGCAGGTGCAAGGGGGCGGGCCGTGGCGGACGCAGAGACCATTTTCGTGGGTGGCGGCGGCGAGGGCTACGGCCAGCCGCAGAACCTGCTGTTGAAATACGGCAACCGTCACGGGTTGATCGCGGGCGCGACCGGCACCGGCAAGACGGTGACGCTGCAAATCCTGGCCGAGGGGTTTTCCGCCCAGGGCGTGCCGGTCTTCATGTCGGATGTGAAGGGCGATCTGTCGGGCTTGTGTCAGGCCGGCAGCCCCGACCAGAAGCTGCATGACGCCTTCATGAAGCGGTCGGCCACCATCGGGCTGGATCTGCAATACCGCGCCTTTCCGGTGACGTTCTGGGACCTTTTCGGCGAAAAGGGCCACCCGATCCGTGCCACCGTGGCCGAGATGGGCCCCTTGCTGCTGAGCCGCCTTCTGGAGCTTTCCGACCCGCAGGAAGGCGTCTTGAACGTCGCTTTCCGCCTGTCGGACGAGGAAAAGCTGCCGCTTCTGGATCTGAAGGATCTGCAGGCCCTTCTGACCTTCATCGCCGAACATGCCGACGAGATTTCGGCCCGCTACGGGCTGGTGTCGAAGGACTCGGTCGGCGCCATCCAGCGCCGCTTGCTGGTCCTGGAAAATCAGGGCGGGGCGCAGCTGTTCGGCGAACCGGCGTTGGCGCTGTCGGATCTGATGCTGTGCGATGACACCGGGGCAGGGCGGGTCAACATCCTGGCCGCCGACAAGCTGATGAATTCTCCCCGCCTCTACGCCACCTTCCTTTTGTGGCTGTTGTCGGAGCTATTCGAGACCCTGCCCGAGGTGGGAGACCCCGACAAGCCGAAGTTGGTGTTCTTCTTCGACGAAGCGCATCTCTTGTTCAAGGATGCCCCCAAGGCGCTGGTTGCCAAGGTCGAACAGGTGGCGCGGCTGATCCGCTCGAAGGGGGTCGGGATCTATTTCATCACCCAGAACCCGGCGGATGTGCCCGACGATATCCTGGGCCAGTTGGGCAACCGGGTGCAGCACGCCCTGCGCGCCTTTACCGCCAAGGATCAGAAGGATTTGCGGCTGGCCGCCCAGACCTACCGGCCCAACCCGCGCTTTGCCATCGAAGACGCCATCCGCGATGTCGGCACGGGTGAGGCGGTGACCTCGTTTCTGGAACTGAAAGGCATTCCCGGCATCGCCGAGCGCACGCTGGTGCGCCCGCCATCGTCGCGGCTTGGGCCGTGCGAAGATGCCGCGCGGGCAGCAGCCATTGCCGCCTCGCCGGTGGCGGGGAAATACGACACCGTGGTGGACCGCGACAGCGCCTGGGAAATGCTGCGCAAGCGCGCCGAGGATGCCGCCCGCGCCGCCGGGGCAACCGCCGCCGAGGCCGAACGCACCAAGGGCGGGTTGCAGCTGGACCTGAACGAATTCAACCACGGCAGCCGCTATGACGGCAGTCGGGTCGAGGCGCCGGCGAAAAAGACCCCCTCGGGCCGATCGGATTCGATCACCGAGACCTTCGCCAAGTCTTTCGCCCGCCAACTGGGCAGCAAAAGCGGCCAGGCCATCATCCGCGGCGTTCTGGGCACGCTGTTTGGCAAGAAATAGCCGACGGCCAGGTCCGCCTTCCGCCGCGATTGCGCCACATCGGCGCCCCAACTCCGCGCAAGGATCACCTCAGCTACTGCCATAGCGAGATGATCCATGACCCTGTCTGCAGAAGAGCAGTATCTGCTCGAGCTTATCAACCGTGCGCGCCTTAACCCTTTGGCCGAGGCGACGCGATACGGAATCGACCTGAACGCCAGCCTTGCGGCGGGCACGCTGACCGGGGAATCGCGGCAGGTGCTGGCGCCCAACGCGCTATTGGAAACCGCCGCCACCAGCCATAGCCAATGGATGCTGGCCACCGATACCTTCAGCCACACCGGCGCCGGCGGCTCGATGCCCTGGGACAGGGCGGCGGCGGCAGGCTACAGCTATTCCACCTGCGGCGAGAACATCGCCTGGTCGGGCACCTCGGCCAGCAACTTCAGCGTCGAGGCGGCCATTGAGGGCCATCACGAGGGGCTGTTCCGCAGCTCCGGCCACCGGGTGAACATGCTGAACGATTCCTACCGCGAGGTCGGCCTGTCCCGCGAAAGCGGGATCTTCGCGGCCAGCGGCAGCAACTGGAACGCCTCGATGCTGACCGAGTTGTTCGGGCGGTCGGGCGCCAGCCATTTCCTGACCGGTGTGGCCTATAACGACACCGACGGCGACCGGTTCTATTCCATCGGCGAAGGCCAGGGCGGCATCCGCTTTGCCGCCGTCGGTGCGGCCGGGCTCACCGCGGCGACGGGCGGCTATGCGTTGGCGCTGGGGTCGGGCACCACCACGGCGGTCAGCGGCCGAACCGCGAATGGCACGGTCTTCGGCCTTTACGTCGACATGAGCCAGGGCAACGTCAAACTGGATCTGGTCGGCGGCGTCGAATTCCTGACCTCCGGCTCGCTGATCCTGCGCACCGGCATCCAGAAGGCGACGGCGCTGGGGCTTGATGACCTGTCGCTGATCGGATCGAACTTCAACAACACCCTGATCGGCAACGCTGGCGACAACCAGTTGAAGGGTCTGGGCGGGCACGACCGGCTTTACGGCATGAACGGTGACGACATCCTGTTCGGCCATGACGGCAACGATACGCTTGCAGGCGGCAACGGCAACGACAAGCTGCTTGGCGGCACCGGGGCCGATATCCTGACCGGCGATGCCGGGTCCGACTGGCTGCGCGGCGATGCCGGCAATGATACCGTTTCCGGCGGCGCCGGAGCGGACAGATTCATCTTCCTCAACGACCTGGGCGCCGATCATGTGACCGATTTCAGCCTGGCCGATCATGACCGCCTGTGGGTGGACGATGCGCTTTGGGCCGGACAGACGCTCAGCGATGCCCAGGTGATCGCCAGCTATGCCCATGTCACCGCCGAAGGCCTGCTGTTCGACTTTGGCGGCGGGCGGTCGTTCCTGCTGGAAGGGCTGACGACGACCACCGGTCTGGCCGCAGTGCTGGACGTGTTCTGACCGCCGCTCTGGCGTTCAAAGCGGGCGGATTTTCAGCTTGGCAATGCGGTTTTCGCGCCGCATCGCCACCTCGAACCGAAAGCCATGAAAGCTGAAGATCTGGCCTTCATTGGGGATCATCTGCGCTTCGTGGATGACAAGCCCCGCAACGGTATTCGCCTCGTCATCCGGCAGTTGCCAATCCATCGCCCGGTTCAGGTCGCGGATCGTCATCGCCCCATCGACCAGATAGGCGCCGTCCTCGGTGCGCTTGGGATGGCCATCCTTTGACACCACGTCGAATTCATCGGTGATCTCGCCGACGATTTCCTCAAGAATATCCTCCAGCGTGATCAGCCCCTGCAGGGTGCCGTATTCATCGACCACCAGCGCGAAATGCGTCCGCCGCTTCAGGAACTCGCGCATCTGTTCGTCAAGCGTGGTGGTTTCGGGAATGAAATAGGGTTTCATCGCCACCTTGGCGATATCCAGCGATTTCAGCCCGGCAAGCGAGCTTTCCGCGCCCCTGACCAGCCGGTCAACTTCGCGCAACAGATCCTTGGCATGCACGACTCCCAGAATGTTGTCGTCGGACTCCCGAAACACCGGCAGCCGGGTGTGCGGGCTGGCCAGCACCTGCGTCAGGATCTGGTCGGGGCTTTGGGCCGCATCGACCATCTCGATCTGGCGGCGGTGGCGCATGATCTCGTCCACCGTGCGCGCGTTCAGGTCCAGCGCCCCCAAGAGCCGGTCGCGGTCTTCCTTTTCCACCGCCCCTTCGGAATGGCCCAACGCGATGGCGCCGACGATTTCTTCGCGCAGGGCCAGCACGTTGGCGCCCGCATCGGCGCGGATGCCGACCAGCCGCAACAGCCCCCGCACCAGAAGCCGCACAAGGCTGATGATCGGCGAGAACACCACGATCATCAGCCGGATCACCGGGGCCACGCGGGCGGCAAAGGTTTCCGGGTGGATGATCGCCACCGTCTTCGGCATCACCTCGCCAAAGATCAGCACCAGCGCGGTCATCACCATGGTCGCCATCGCGACACCGCCGTCTCCCATCACCCGCGTCAGCAGCGCCGTCGCCAACGAGGCCGACAGGATGTTGACGACATTGTTGCCCAACAACAGCGCGCCGATCATCCGCTCGCGGTCTTCGGTCACCTTCATGGCCGATGCTGCCCCGACCGACCCCTTGTCGGCCTGCGATTTCAGTTTGGCGCGTGATGCCGCCGTCAGCGCGGTCTCCGAGCCCGAGAAGAACGCCGACATCAGAAGAAGGGCGGCAATGGCGGCGGTGGTGATCCAGAAGGCGGTGTCCATCGGGTCCTGTGAATGCTTCGGTCAGGGATCGTCGGTCAGGTGGCGTTGCCCTTGCGGGCAAGCGGGTGGCGGGTCAGCACCAGGTCTTTCAGGTGGTCGTCCAGCACATGGGTGTAAATCTCGGTTGTGGCCACATCGGCATGGCCCAGAAGGGTCTGGATCACCCGCAGATCGGCGCCATGGGCCAGAAGATGGGTGGCAAAGGCATGGCGCAGGGTGTGGGGCGTGACTGTCGCCGGGTCAAGGCCCGCCCGCGCGGCAATGGATTTCAACATCAGAAAAAACTGTTGCCGGGTCAGATGGCCCGCAGCCCCGCGCGCCGGAAACAGTGCCTTTGGCACCGGCTTGCCGGTTGCCCGCAAGCCGTTCGCCTGACGGTCCAGCAC
>JBATAV010000618.1:0-2739 GCA_049662025.1 Paracoccaceae bacterium
ACTCCGGCAGCTTCGAGACTGGCATGTCGGAGATCGTGGCGATGGCGTCGGCCAACCAGGCCTGCGGGTCAATGCCGTTCATCTTGGCAGAGCCAATCAGGGAATACATGAGGGCGGCGCGGTGGCCAACACGCTCGGAGCCAGCGAACAGCCACGATTTTCGTCCCAATGCCACGCCGCGCAGGGCTCTTTCAGCACAGTTGTTCGTCAGGCAGATCCTGCCGTCGTCGAGGAACCCGGTGAAGCCCGGCCAGTGGTTCGGCGATAGCAGATAGTCGATCGCCTTGGCCACTTTGGCATGTTTGGAGAGGAGCCTGCGTTCGGTGCGCAACCAGCGTTCCAGATCCTCGACCAAGGGTGCCGACAGGTGTTGTCGGGCCTTTAGCCGCTCCGCGGGGGGCTTGCCGTTGATTTCGCGCTCGATGTCGAAGAGGGCGTCGATGCGCTTCACCGCCTCGAAGGCGATGGGTGAGATTTCCTTGGCGTCTTTGCCGTTCCTGACGTTGCCCTCGACATCAGCCAACTCGAAGAACTTTCGGCGGGCATGGCTCCAGCACAAGGCCGAGGTCACCGGTCCCGGGGACCGCTTCGCATCGTAAAGCTGGTTGTATCCGGCATAGGCGTTCGTCGGGCAAACAGTCCCCCGGACTGTTTGCTGACCCTCCTCACCTTGCAGGAGGCCCTGCCAGCCCCTCAGATGCTCGGTGGGATGTTCCCCGCCCCGGTCGCGGGAGAACTTGAAGATCACCGCCGGTGGCTGAGTGCCATCGAAGGGCCGGTCATCCCGGACGTAGGTCCAAAGCCGTGCGGTCCTGGTTCCCCCCCGGGCCAGCAGCGGCACCGTCGTATCATCGCCGTGCAACCGCTCGGCGGCCCGAACATGCGCCGCGATCAGCGCGTGCAGCGGCTTCAGCGTCTCGGTCACCGCACCCAGCTGATCGGCCAGGGTGGAGAGGCTCAGGTCCACGCCTTCACGGGCATAGCGCTCGGCCTGCCGGTTTAATGGCTGATGCTGGCCGAACTTCTCGAAGGCGATCATTGCCAAGAGGTTCGGCCCCGCCCAGCCACGTGGCGTCGGATGGAAGGGGGCCGTTTGTCGGGACGATCTTCCACTGGAAGATCGCCTGATCCTCCTCACCTGGCTGATCTTCTCGCAATCGCGGCAGGTGAACTTCTCGCGGACGGTCTGCCCTCTCGGGCTTTTGCGATGCAAAACCCTGCCGGGTAACAGATGACCTTCCACTGCCGCGGCACCACCTCCAGCGTCTCGGTCGTCGTCGGCAAAACAGTCCCCCGGACTGTTTTGTGACCCTCCTCCACTTCGCCCATCTTCACGATCCGTGCTGAACCGCAGCAGGTGCAGCTCGACGGGGCCTCGACAACCACCCGCTCGCGCGGCAGATGCTCGGGGAATGGCTTCCTGACCAGCTTGCGCCGCTCAAAGCCGGCCACCTTCGTCGTCTTCTCCACGGCCTGTTCGGCTCGGATCGCATCTTCGCTCGCTGCGGTCTCCAGTTCCTCGAGCTGGAGCTCCAGCTGGTCGAGCAGCCGGGCGGTGCGTTCGGCGCTGCGGCCATATTGTTCGCGCCGCAGCAGGGCGATTCCCAGTTTCAGCGCCGCGATCACCGTCTCGGAGGTTGAGACCACCGCCCGGTGCTGAGCGAGCTGCACTTTCGTGACGGAAAGCGCGGTCTCGGCAGCCGATGCGCGCTCCTCAGCCGCGGCAAGCGCGGCGCGTAAAAGGGCGAGTTCGGCGGCGGGATTTGACATGGCCGCTTCTACCATGCCGCCGCTAAAATGCCAACAAAAACAGGTGTTCCCGTGCGGCTACCCCATCTTTGCGGGTCGCTGTGTCCACCGGGGATTGCGCCACTTGCGTCAGGGTAATGATCCACTGGATCATTCCCTTATCCTCCTCACCCGTCCAGAAGATAGCCCAGCTGCGCCGCCGAGACCGCCACCGCCTCGCCACCTGGGGCCGTCGGCCAGATGAACTTCCCCGCCTCCAGGCGCTTCACATAAAGCGACATGCCGACGCCATCATGCCAAATCAGCTTCACCATGTCGGCCTTGCGCCCTCGAAAGCAGAAGATCTCGCCACCCTGCGGATCGCGGCCAAGCCCCTGCTGGACCTTTAGCGCGAGGCTGTTCATACCGCAGCGCATGTCCGTCACGCCGCCCGCAATCCACACCTTCGTCCCCGCCGGAAACGCGATCATGCCCGCTCCAGCACAGGCAGCAGCCGGGCGAGCGCTTCCATATCGACCCCGACCGACAAGATCACCCTGCGCCCGTTTGACAGCAGGATCTCGATCCTCCCTGACGCCGCACAGGGCTGAGGCGCCACCGCCGCCGCAGGCTCCGTGAGGAATGCCACCGGTCGAAAGGCCGGCTCAGAGCCGCCCAGTTCGCCGCGCCGGTACTGCCGGCGCCAAAGGTAGAGTCCAGACAGCGCAATGCCGTGCCGCCGCGCCGTCGATCGCGCAAGGTTCGGCCCAACCAGGCTTTCCTCGACGATCCGTACCTTCTCCGAAACGCTGAACCGCCGGCGGCGGCCAGTGTCCACGATATCCAAAATTTCGATCATTCCATGCACCGTCCATATGGAGCCCATATGGACCGTCCGCTAACGAACGACGGGCCTCAGGAAAAGACGGCCCACGGCGGAGCCGTACCGTTGACCGCAAGTGCGACCGTGGGGGCGGCCCAAAGTGCTTGGGTTTTAGGAGGGCTCTACTT
>JBATAV010000619.1:0-3771 GCA_049662025.1 Paracoccaceae bacterium
GGCCGGTAACGAGGCCTTGGCGCGGCGGCGCTATGCCCATGCGCTCCGCCTCTGGGGCGCGGTGCCGGACTGGGTCGAGGGTATGACCATCGCCCGACGTGCCCGCAGTTCGCTGTTCCATCTGCGAATGGAAGCCAAGCACTGGGACACCTACCAAGCCAACATGCGCCGCCGCGCGCTGAACTTCGCGCGCGAGGCGGCGGCTTGCCTTGATGCTGCCGCTCATGGCACCGTCGCACCCTCCCGGCTGCACGACCGCTGGCGCGGCGAGAAGCCGGCCGTCTTCGACGACATGCGCAAGTTTCTTGGCGCGGCGCTTCTGCTCGCTGCTTGGAAAACGCCCGGAAAGATCAATTGACACCACGCGCCGCGAGACGCTGCAATAACTAGGAGAGAAGAAATGGCGAACAAGAGACCAGCGAAATATGACATCCTGTTCGAGCCGATCAAGATCGGCCCGAAGACGATGAAGAACCGGTTCCACCAGAGCCCGCACTGCATCGGCGCAGGTTCTGACAAGCCGGGCTTCCAGATGGCGCACCGCGGCGTGAAGGCCGAAGGTGGCTGGGCGGCGATCAACACTGAATATTGCTCAATCCACCCGGAATCCGATGACACTATGCGTATCTCGGCGCGGATTTGGGATGCCGGCGACATTCGCAACCTGCGCGCCATGACTGACGAGGTCCACAAGCACGACTGCCTGGCCGGTGTCGAGATGTGGTATGGTGGCGGTCATGCGCCGAACATGGAAACGCGCAATACCCCGCGCGGGCCCAGCCAGTACGTTTCGGAATTCGAGACGATGACCTATTGCCATGAGATGGACCACGACGACATCAAGCAAGTCCAGCAGTACTACGTCGACGCCGCGCTTCGGTCGCGCGATGCCGGGTTCGACTTCGTCAACGTCTATGGCGGCCACGCCTACGGCCCGGCGCAGTGGCTGAACCCCTATTACAACAAGCGCACCGACAAATATGGCGGCAACGTTGAAAACCGCGGCCGGTTCTGGGTTGAGACGCTGGAGAAAGTGAAGAACGCTGTCGGCCATGATCTGGCCATCGCCTCGCGTTTCGCGATCGACTCGCTCTATGGCAGCGGCGGCATCCAAGTCGAAGAGGATGGCATCAAGCTTATTGAAATGGCTGATCACCTCGTGGACGTCTGGGACATCAACGTCGGCGACATCGCCCAATGGGGCGAGGATGCCGGTCCGTCGCGCTTCTACCGTCAGGGCCACCAGATTCCGTGGCAGAAGTTCGTCAAGAAGCATTCAAAGAAACCGGTTCTGGGCGTAGGCCGCTTTACCGATCCCGAGAAGATGGCCGAGGTCATCCGCAATGGCGAGCTTGACATCATCAGCTGCGCGCGTCCCTCGATCTCGGACCCCTTCATGCCGCAGAAGATCGAAGAGGGCCGGCTGGATGACATCCGTACCTGCATCGGCTGCAACGTCTGTATCTCGCGCTGGGAGATCGGCGGACCGCCGATGATCTGCACCCAGAATGCGACCGCAGGCGAGGAATATCGTCGCGGCTGGCATCCCGAGAAGTTCGAGAAGGCCAAGTCGGACGACACCATCCTCGTGGTCGGTGCCGGCCCAGCCGGGTCCGAGGCTGCGCGGGTGCTGATGGAGCGCGGCTATGTTGTCCATCTGGTCGACAGCGCCGAGAAGGTGGGCGGCTGTGTCAACGACATCGCCACGCTACCGGGTCTTGGCGAGTGGAGCTATCAGCGCGATTACCGCGAGGTGCAGCTTGAGAAGCTGGTGAAGAAGAACAAGGACAGCCAGCTTGCACTTGGTGGGAAGAGACTCGGGGTCGAGGATATTCTCAGCTACGGTGCCGATAAGGTGATCATCGCGACCGGATCGCATTGGGAAGGTGACGGAACCAACTGCCTTACCCACGACCCGATTCCGGGTGTTGACGCGGGCAAGCCCAATCAGGTGACCCCCGAGCAGATCTTTGCGGGCAAGAAGCAAATCGGCAAGCGTGTCGTGTTGATGAACGCCGATCCCTATTACATGGGGCCGTCGCTGGCCGAAATGCTGGCCGCCAAGGGTCATGAAGTCACGGTGATCGACGGTGTCGGCTTCGGTAGGTACATGCACTTCACGCTCGAGGCGCCGAACATGCACCGCCGCCTGCACGAGTTGCACGTCAACGTCATTGGCGACAGCTGGGTGTCCAAAGTCGAGGATGGGCGCCTGCAATACTACAACATCTGGGGTGAAGGGTCGCGTCGCGAATACCGGGGCCCCGGTGTATTGCCGCGCGAAGAAAACCGCACTCACGAGTGGCTTGAATTCGACACGCTGGTGCTTGTCACCGGTCGGCGCTCGGACGATGCGCTCTTCCGCGACCTGAAGGCACGCAAGGACGACTGGGCCAAGAGCGACATCAAGGGCGTATACGTCATCGGTGACGCCTGGGCGCCCAAGATCATCGCCGACGCGACCTTCGACGGGCACCGCATCGCCCGCGAGATCGAAGAGAAGAACCCGCAACTTCCGTTGCCCTTCAAGCGCGAAGCCTCAGTATGGGGCACCGCCTATCAGCCGGGCGGCGAGTACAAGCAACAGTGGCGGGTCTGAGCTGACACTCTGGCGGCCATGCGAGAGAGTGCCTGGCCGCCATTTCCCTGACATCCGGTGCCAGTACGGCGCCGATATAAACGCAAAGGAACGCTCCGGATGTTTCCCGAACACAACCCAAAGGACGTGACACGTATCCTGTTTCAGGATTTCCCGACCTGGATGATCGTCAGCTTCTACATAGTCGGATTTCTGGCGATCGGTGTTTTCCTTTACGGGGTCTGGACGCATATCCGCAAATACCGTCGCGGTGTGCGCTCGGGTGCCTGGTCGCCATTCTGGCCGCGGCTCAGTCAGATGGTGACGACGGTGCTGTCCCATCGCACCATCAAACGGCGCGCGCGGGCGGCGGGCATCAGCCATAGCTGGCTGTTCTTCGGCTTTGCGCTGCTCTTCATCGGTACCAGCACCATCACGTTGGACCAGGACATCCTGGGCCCGTTTGGCATCCACTTCTGGTATGGCTGGTTCTATTTGGCCTTCGGGACGGTGATGGATCTGGCGGGCGTCGCGCTGATCGGCGGGCTGCTCTACATGATGTATCGGCGCAAGTGGCTGGCATTGCCCAGGCTTGATTATACCCGCCCCGACCGCTCGCCCGGCGACCCGGACTATGACCGCTCGGGCTATCGGCGCGAGGATTGGGCCTTTCTCTGGACGCTGATCACGATTGCGTTCACCGGCTATCTGCTGGAAGCGTCGCGCGTGGTCTGGCTTCAGGGCGACCCGTCGGTCTGGGATTACCGGTGGTTTGCGCCGGTGGGCACGGCAGTTGCCTATCTGATGAAGGCACTCGGCCTTGGCCCTGACGGCGCGGCAGAGTTGCGTATGGGCCTGTGGTGGTTCCATGGGATACTGGCGCTGCTGTTCATCTCGCTTGTTCCCTACACCAAGGTGAAGCACATTTTCACGGCGATGGGCTCGTTGATGGCGCGCGACCCCGAGGCCAAGCGGCGGATGCCGACGGCCGATGTCGAGGGCGAGCGGATCGGCTTTTCCCTGCTTACCGATTTCACCGACAAATACATGGTCAACGTCGATGCCTGCACCAAATGCGGGCGCTGCCATGAGGCCTGCCCGGCCAATGCCAGCGGCTACCCGCTGTCACCGCGCGACCTGGTGCTGAGCCTGCGTGAGTTGGCCAACGACACCCTGTCGCACGCCAGCATGCC
>JBATAV010000620.1:0-2688 GCA_049662025.1 Paracoccaceae bacterium
CCAAGAGAGAGCCGGGATCAATGCTCCACTCCCACGGCAGATCGGTGCCGTTGATCATGGCCAGCAACGCCGTGGCCAGAAGGGCGAACATGGTCGCTATTTCCCCGAAAAACGAAAGGAGGCCGCCCGCAAACATGCTGAACAGAAACGGGATGCAGAGCCCGAAGATCCCGGTGCCAAGGCCAAAGAGCGCGCCCGCGTCCGGGCCGCGATGACTGGCCGAGGCGGCGGCGGACGTTGCTGGCACCGTCAGCGCCGATACAAGCAGGGCATAGGGCAGCGACAGCAACGCGCTCATCACGGTCCAGTAGGGCGTCAGGTGAAGAAACCCGGCAAAAATGCCAAGCGGGTTGATCGTGATCCCGGCATGGGAAAGCACCAGGTAAAGCGCCCGATACGCCATATTGGCCAGAAATCCGCCGACGCTGCCGATAAGACCAAAAATCAGGCTGACTGTCAGCAGCCTTCCGACATCCAGCTCTCCGCCATGCCCGCGTGCGGCCAGCGCGCAGCGCAGACCCATCAATATCAGGCCGGCGGTGACCGCGCCCGGAACCAGAAGACCAAAAACCGGGATCATGCCCGCCAGCGACAGCGCAAAGGCAGCAACTGCAAGAAACGGCAGCAGGATCAGATAGCGCCAGAACGTTTTCAGCGAAAGCGGCAAGGCGCGGATGAACAAGGGTATCTGCATGAGGTCTTCATGGTCGGCAAAGTGCCTTTGAAGACAGGAGATACCCGGTGAGTGGGGTGAAAATGTGGAAGGACATGGCGCGATTCATGGCAAGGTCTGCCCATGCGAAGCGGTGCCGGATGGGCGCGATTTCCCATCCGGCCGAAGGGCTTAAGCCTCCATCGCCTCCAATTCGTCGATGAACCCCGCGATCATGCTCAGGCCCTTGTCCCAGAACGCCGGGTCGCTGAGATCAAGGCCAAACGGCGCCAGCAGTTCCTTGTGGTGCTTGGACCCGCCTGCCTTCAGCATGTCGAAATACTTCGGCACGAAATCCGGCAAGCCGCCCTCATAGGCCGCATAAAGTGCGTTCACCAGGCCGTCGCCGAAGGCATAGGCATAGACGTAGAACGGCGAATGCACGAAATGCGGGATATAGGCCCAGAATGTTTCATAGCCATCCATGAATTCAAAGGCATCGCCAAGGGATTGCGCCTGGATGCTCATCCACATGGCGTTGATGTCATCGGGGGTCAGTTCGCCCTCTGCCCGCGCGGCATGCAGTTTGCATTCGAAGTCGTAAAAGGCGATCTGGCGCACCACCGTGTTGATCATGTCCTCGACCTTGCCGGCCAGCAGGGTCTTGCGCTCGGCCGGGGTCCTGGCCTGATCCAGCAGGCGGCGGAAGGTCAGCATCTCGCCAAATACGCTTGCGGTTTCGGCAAGGGTCAGCGGCGTCGCCGAGAGCAATTCGCCTTGTCCCGCTGCCAGCACCTGATGCACGCCGTGACCCAACTCATGCGCCAGGGTCATCACGTCGCGCGGTTTGCCAAGGTAGTTCAGCATGACATAGGGATGCACCGTCGTAACTGTCGGGTGGGCAAAGGCGCCCGGTGCCTTGCCGGGTTTCACGCCAGCGTCGATCCAGCCCTTGGTGAAGAACGGTTTGGCCAGATCGGCCATTTCCGGCGCAAAGGCGGCATAGGCCTCGGTCACCGTCTTTTCCGCCGCCGCCCAATCGACGGTTTTCGGCTGCTCGATGGGCAAGGGCGCGTTGCGGTCCCAGACCTGCAGCTTGTCGAGGCCCATCCATTTGGCTTTCAGCCGATAGTAACGGTGCGAAAGCTTGGGATAGGCCGCAACGACAGCATTGCGCAGAGCCTCGACCACCTCGGGCTCGACATGGTTCGACAGGTGCCGGCCGTATTGCGGGCTGGGCATCTTGCGCCAGCGGTCGTGGATTTCCTTTTCCTTGGCCAGGGTGTTGTGAACCCGGGCGAACAGCTTGATGTTGCGGTCGAACACCGAGGCCAGCACCCGCGCCGCCGCCTCGCGCTTGGCGCGGTCGGTGTCGGTCATCAGGTTAAGCGTCGCCTCAAGGTTCAGTTCGTCTTCCTCGCCGGCGACCGTGAACATCAGCCCGGCCATGGTCTCGTCGAACAGCTTGTTCCAGGCGCTTGCCCCCACCACGCCGCTGTCGTGCAGGAATTTCTCCATCTCGTCCGACAACTGGTGCGGCCGCATCGCGCGCAAGCGGTCGAACACCGGTTTGTAGCGCGCCAGATCGGCGTTCGCCGCCAGCAGCCGCGCGAGGTGGTCATCCTCCAGCCGGTTGAACTCCAGGCCCCAGAACACCAGCGGCGTGGTGAAATCGGTGACCTTGCCTTCGGCGTCGGACATGAACTTGGCGCGATCGCTGTCCATGGTGTTCTGATAGTAGCGCAGGCCCGCAAAGGACATGATCCGCCCGGCGGTGATGTCGATCGCCTCATAGGCCTGAACGACGGCCAGCAGTGCGGCGGCATCCAGCCCCGCCAGCTTGCCCTCGTAAGCGGCGGCGAAATCGGCGCAGGCTTTTTCCAGCCAGGCCATGTCGGCCGCGAATTCCGGCGCGTCGGGGGCGGTGTAGAGATCGCTCAGGTCCCATTCGGGCAGCTTGCCCAAAGCGCCGCCAGAGGCATGGGCATCAAAGACGGGGCGGGGCAGGGGCAGGGGCATCGGGGCATCCTCTTGTC
>JBATAV010000621.1:0-3069 GCA_049662025.1 Paracoccaceae bacterium
AGACGTCTACATCTTGCTGCACGAAAAGAAACTGTCGTCGCTGCAGTCGATGGTGCCGCTGCTGGAAGCCGTGATCCAAAGCCAAAAGCCGCTGCTGATCGTGGCCGAAGACGTCGAAGGCGAGGCCCTGGCCACGCTGGTCGTCAACAAGCTGCGCGGGGGCCTCAAGATCGCTGCCGTCAAGGCGCCGGGCTTCGGCGACCGCCGCAAGGCCATGCTGCAGGACATCGCCATTCTGACCGGTGGTCAGGTGATTTCCGATGATCTGGGCATGAAGCTGGAAAACGTCGGCATCGACATGCTCGGCCGTGCCAAGAAGATCTCCATCAGCAAGGACACCACCACCATCGTTGATGGCGCTGGCGACAAGGCCGAGATCGAGGCCCGCGTGTCCCAGATCCGCGCCCAGATCGAGGAAACCACCTCGGACTACGACAAGGAAAAGCTGCAGGAACGTGTGGCCAAGCTGGCTGGCGGCGTTGCCGTGATCCGCGTCGGCGGCATGACCGAAGTCGAAGTGAAAGAGCGCAAGGACCGCGTCGATGACGCCCTGAACGCGACCCGTGCGGCCGTCCAGGAAGGCATCGTCGTCGGGGGCGGCGTCGCCCTGATCCAGGCTGGCAAGGTGCTGGAAGGCCTGACCGGCGCCAACCCCGACCAGACCAACGGCATCAACATCGTCCGCAAGGCGCTTGAGGCGCCGCTGCGCCAGATCGCCCAGAACGCGGGCGTTGATGGCTCGGTCGTGGCCGGCAAGGTGCGCGAATCGACCGACAAGACCTTCGGCTTCAACGCGCAGACCGAAGAATATGGCGACATGTTCAAGTTCGGCGTGATCGACCCGGCCAAGGTCGTGCGTACCGCGCTGGAAGACGCAGCCTCGGTCGCCTCGCTGCTGATCACCACCGAAGCGATGATCGCCGACAAACCGGCCAAGGAATCGGCCGGCGCCGGTGGCGGCGGCATGGGTGGCGGCATGGGCGGCATGGATTTCTGATCCATCCAACCCGACACGAACAGGGGGCGGCCTTCGGGCCGCCCTTTTTCTTTTCGGGATCGGGCGCGATCAGTGTAGGATGTGGCATTTGACGAAAGGAAATTTGCAATGACCACAAACACCAATTCCGCGCAGTTTCCCTGGATCATCCTGGTCATGGGGGCCTTCATGATCTGGGGCGGGCTGCGGGCCGTCACGGTGCCCGCAGGCGAATATCCGATGCCGCCGATGCACCTGATCTCGATGGGGCTGGATCTCTCGATGACCCTGCTGATGCCGGTCCTGCTGATCCGGCAACTGCCCGAAGTCCCGCCCGGCGGCTTGAAAACCGCAGGCACGCTGGTCGGCTGGTCGGCCGTCATGGCCGGGCTAATCCATCTGGGCGCGCGGTTCAGCGGCAATCACGGCTGGTGGACCGGACACTACATGGCACCGGTTTTCAACTAGCAAGCGGCAGGACGCCCCAACCCCGGCACGCGGCCCTCCCGGCTTGCGCCTTTCCAAATACTCCCGCCGGAGGCACTCGCCGTGCCACCGGGCCTGACGTCAAAGCGGCAGCGCAAGGCGGCGGAGGCAATGCCTGGTCTGCGGGTCCACCCCGCTTGCCCCGGTATCGGTGAACCCCTCGCGCAGCCAGAACGCCCGCCCGCGCGGGTTGGCGTCCAGCACCGCCAGATACAGCATCGGCGCCCCGCGCCCCCGTGCCCGCGCCACGGCATGCGCCAGAAACATCCGTCCGTGCCCCGCCCCTTGCGCCCAGGGTCCCAGCATCATCAGCCCCAGATAGGCATCGCCGCGGGCCGGAAACCCATAGGACACCTCGGCCACCCCGCTCAGCCGCCTGTCCAGAAACAGTCCCAGCCGGTCGCTGTCGGCCGGGTCGCAACCGGGCGGGCCGTCGGCGAAGAACCCGGCCGCCTTGCCATCCGGTTCACAAGCCCCTTCGGCCAGAAGCCAATAGTCCGGCGCGGCGCGGTAAAAACCCGCCACCGCAGCCAGATCGGCCTCAGGATCCAGCGGGCGGATCATCGCTTGCATGGGCAATCCTCAGAACTTCCAGCGAAACATCCCCTGCGGGCCGCTTCCAGACCACCTCGTCGCCGACCTGCGCGCCCAGAAGTGCGCGCGCCAAAGGCGATTGCGGCGCGATGCGGCCTCGGGGGGCGTCCGCCTCATCCTCGCCGACGATCTCATAGCTGGTCTCAAGGCCGTCTTCATCGGCCACGGTGACCGACAACCCGAAAGCCACTTCCGACAGATCATGCCCCGCCGAATCGACCAGAATCGCCGATTTCAGCCGTGCCTCCAGCCAGCGGATGTCACGTTCCGCCGCCGCTTCGGGCAACTTGTCCAGCCGATCCCCCTGCGCCTTCAGCGCTGCCAGATCGGCCAGCCGTGCCGCGAGTCGCGCCTGCAGATCGGCCAGCCCGCGCGGCGTCACATGGTTGGGATGGGATGAGACCGGCAGTTCCGGCAGATCGGGCCGGTCAGCGCCTGCATCCTCGTTGACGAAAGCCCGGCTCATCCGACGATCTCCTCCAACGGGTCGTAGAGGCAGCCCGTCCCCCAGGCGGCCTCGGCCAGGCTGTCGGGCTTGAATCGCACCCGCCCCGCCGCCAGGTCGCCACGGGAAAAGAACCGGCGCTCGGTCACCACCCCCTCCGGGTCCTGCCACGCCGCATCAAGCGCGCCGGATCGAACCGTGCAGCGGAAGAACAGGTCGATCTGGTGAAAGCCCGTCTTCGGATCATGAAATTCGTTGACCAGCGCGGGCACACCCACCGCGATCTCCAGCCCCGTCTCCTCGCGCACCTCACGCGCCAGGTTTTCGGGCAGCGATTGCCCGGCCTCACAGCCGCCACCGGGCGCGCACCACAGGTCCGACCGGCCACCGGGATAGGCGTTGACCAGCAACAGCCGGTCGTCAGACAGGATCAGCGCACGCGCGGCAAGGCGGGGTTTGAAGCGGGCCATGGGCCGCAGGGTTGCGCCGGAAAGCCCCACTTGTCCAGCCTTGCCGCAGCCCCGGTTGCAGAGCCGCGGGGCGCGATCAGCGCCGAGGCCAGCCATGG
>JBATAV010000622.1:0-2268 GCA_049662025.1 Paracoccaceae bacterium
CATGGCCGGTGAAGGCCAGATCGGTCTGGATCACGCCCCGGCCGCAATCAAACCTGAAACCCTTGCAAAGGTTGTTCGAATGACCATGAGAGATGCGCGCCAGCTTTTCCCAAAGGTCAACATGACCGACGCCGAGTCCGCCCGGTTGCGCCGGGGCGGCGACATGCGGGGCATCGGGGACTGGGCGTTCGTGGCAAACCTGCGCCGGGCTGGCAAAGGGCAGGGCATGGCTTGACGATCACGGGGCCGAAGGTCAAGATTTTGCACGTCGCCTAGGGCAAACTCGGGTGGGATGCTGACGGCTGTCGACAAGTCCTGGTGCGGATTTCGGGCGTCACCACGTCGAAAGACCTGGGCCAGGCGGGGTTTGAGGCCGTCATGGGCTTTGCCGCCTGATGCGGATTCCGGCCCCTGGGCAAAGGCGCGGCCCAGCACTATGGCGACCGGCCCGGCATGGCGAGCTATGCCCTGCCTGGTTTGATCCGCAGGCTCTGGCGCGAGTTGCATGGGCAAAGGGAATGCGACGACGCGGTTGGCGGGAGGGTGGCGAAATACCACAAGGTTTCAGGCATGCGGTTCCTTACGCTGGACGGCGCGCATGGCGATTGCTGTGCTCAGGGCGCGGAAGGCGCAACCGAAGGCCGGCGCGGCCTGACCCGTGCGGCAAAAGACCGGGGGGCGGGATGAAGGGTCCGCGCCTTGGCATTGCGAGAGGGGGCCAAGGAGAAGCCTTGCGCGGTTCCGGCCCTCGCGCACCCTTCTTAAACCCGCACCCCGTTCAATTCTGCCGGGAGAGCGTTCAATCTCGCAAACGCGGTGGCGTGGTTCGGTGCACTTGGCCGAGACGCCCACTCAAGGCATGACGTCAGGGCTGGTGTGACACGGTGGAATTTTCCCGACCGTGGCACGATCCTCGGATCGGAGCGCAATGCAGG
Organism: Paracoccaceae bacterium; assembly: GCA_049662025.1. Taxonomy (GTDB): domain Bacteria; phylum Pseudomonadota; class Alphaproteobacteria; order Rhodobacterales; family Rhodobacteraceae; genus Pseudogemmobacter. Next base: position 936 of record JBATAV010000622.1, read on the forward strand.
GTTTCCGGGAAACCGGGTGCGAGGCCCTGCCACCGGCCCGCGCGGTGTATCCCGATGGGTAACGGAGCGTCGGTTTTCCGGCGTTGATGCCGGTTCAAGGCCGGCCCCGCGCGGCCCGTCCTATTGCCCGATGCGGGGCTTGCCATGGCATTCTGGCTGCGGCGATGACTGCGGAAATTCGGGGTCCGCAACGCCGCCGCGAGGGGCCGCACATCAGGCGACGTCCGGCCCTCCATCGCCCGCTCATTCCGCTCCTCGTTCTCCGGCCCGGCCTTTGCGATTGCCCCGCAAGGGCTTGCGGCTGTCTCGCGCAGCCCCGGTTCCTTCCGGCCCGCATCCTTCCGGACTATCCCGAACGGTGCGCCCCCAAATCGCGCGCCTTCATCCCCGGCCGGATTGACCGGCTCGCCTTCGAAGCGACCATCTCCGAAACCCGCGCAGCTTGCCGCCCAAGCGCTAGTCCGCGCGCTCCGCCCCGCACCGCCCCGGCAAATTTGCCGCCGCCGCAATCGCCATATCCCGGCTGAGATCGGCCAGCCCGGATAGCGGCGACAAATGGCCGAACCCTTTGATCTGCAACCCTCGCATGTTGTGAACAGAAACCCCTTGGCGGGCAGCGCCCCGGTCGCGGGGCGTCAGCCCTGCGGTTCGGCCGGGTCGTAGATGCCGTGGCTGGTCTTGTCCCAGTAGAACGGGCGGGTCAGCATCTCCCACAGGCCCTTGTAGGCAGCCAGCGCCGCCAGCGGGAAGTAGAAATGCAGCGTCGCCACCCAGAGCGGCGACAGCCGGTGCCGGCTGCGTTTCAAGGCGATGATGCCAAGGGTCAGGTTGACCACCTCGGACAGGATGAAGGCCATCGATATCGCCAGCACGTCGCCCTGTGACAGCACCGATGACAGCGGATGGCCCAGCCCCAGCGGGATGGACCAGAAGCTCCACATCAGGGGGGCGAGGAGGAATTGCAGGATGGTGCCGAGGAACATGATCTGAAAGCCGAGAAAGCGCCAGGCCCCCAGTTGGCGGGCCAAGAGGCGGGGCTGTCGCATATGCACCGCCCAGGTCATCATGTAGCCCTTGATCCAGCGCGAGCGCTGCTTGATCCAGGGGATGACGCGGCAGTTCGCCTCTTCGCCGGTGACGGTATCGAGCAATTCTGTCCGGTAGCCATGGCGCGCGAGGCGAATGCCCAGATCGGCGTCTTCGGTGACGTTGTGGGCGTCCCAGCCGCCCAGTTCCTCGATCACCGAGCGGCGGAAGAACAGCGTGGTGCCGCCCAGGGGAACCGCGAGGCCCAGCCGCGCGACGCCGGGCAGGATCAGCCGGAACCAGGTGG
>JBATAV010000623.1:0-9870 GCA_049662025.1 Paracoccaceae bacterium
GGCAAGAGGAGTCAGCGCCCGGTGCCTGCGGCAAGTTCGGCCTGGCGGCAGCGCAGGATGGTATCGACAAGGCTTTCGGGCAGCGGGGTGGCGGGGGTGAACAGGACGCCGGATTTTGAGGTCTTGAAGGGTGCGCAGTCGATCTGCGGGATCACCGAGCCGGAATGCGGGTAAAGGCCGAGGTGGCGCGTGAATGCGGCGTAGCCGACCACCATTTTGCCCTTTGGCCCCGGCTGGCGAAGACCCGGCATGGCGTAGGACATGACTTCCAGGTGGTCAGGCAAAAGCCGGATCAGAGTGGCGCGCAAGCTGCGCAGGGCGATCTGTTGGTCGGCGGGCAGCCGGGCAAGGTAAGCCTCGACCGCCGCGGTCTGGTCCCGTGTCACTCGGCGGCTTTCATCTGAAAGCCTTCCTCCAGCTTGTCGGAGGGGGCGACCGGGTAATCACCCGAAAAACAGGCATCGCAGAAGTGCGGGCTGGCCGGGTCGCGGCCATTGGCTTCGCCTGCGGCGCGGTAAAGACCGTCGAGCGAGACGAATTTCAGGCTGTCGACGCCGATCCAGTCGCGCATCTCATCCTCGGTCATCGTCGCGGCCAGCAGCTTGCTGCGTTCGGGCGTGTCGACACCGTAAAAGCAGGGCCAGGCGGTGGGGGGCGAGGCGATGCGGAAATGCACTTCGGCGGCACCGGCATCGAGGATCATGTCCTTGATCTTGCGGCTGGTGGTGCCACGCACGACAGAATCGTCGACCAGGATCACCCGCTTGCCGCGCACCAGCGCGCGGTTGACATTCAGCTTCAGCCGCACGCCCATGTTGCGGATCTGTTCGGTCGGCTCGATGAAGGTTCGGCCCATGTATTGGTTGCGGGTGATGCCGAGGCCGAAGGGAATGCCGGATTCGGCGGCATAGCCGATGGCGGCGGGGGTGCCGCTGTCGGGGACGGGGCAGACCAGATCGGCCTCCACCGGGGCCTCGCGGGCCAGCTCCACCCCGATCTGGCGACGGGTCTCATAGACCGAGCGGCCGCCGATGATGCTGTCGGGGCGCGAGAAATAGACCTTCTCGAAGATGCAGAACCGCGATTTCGCCGGATGGAACGGGCGGGTCGAGGCAAGCTGGCCGTTTTCCACCACCACCATCTCGCCCGGCTCGACCTCGCGGATGAATTCGGCCCCGATGATGTCCAGCGCACAGGTTTCCGACGACAGCACCCAGCCCTCGCCCAGTTGCCCGATCACCAGGGGGCGCACGCCCAGGGGGTCGCGCACGCCGATCAGCTTGGTGCGGGTCATCGCGATGACGGAAAAGGCGCCCTCGACGGCGCGGAGCGCATCCTTGATCCGTTCGGAAAGCGTCTTCTGCATCGAGCGCGCCATCAGATGGATGATGCATTCGCTGTCGGAAGATGACTGGAAGATCGCGCCACGTTCGATCAGCTGCTTGCGCAGGGCGGCCGCGTTGGTCAGGTTGCCGTTATGGGCAATCGCGCAACCGCCGATGGCGAATTCGCCGAAGAAGGGCTGCACGTCGCGGATGGCGGTATTGCCTTTCGACCCGGCGGTGGAATAGCGCACATGGCCGATGGCCAGGCTGCCGGGCAGGATGGCCATCACATCCGGCTTGGTGAAATTGTCGCGCACATAGCCGAAGCGGCGCGCGTTGTTGAAGCCGCCCTCGGGGTCGTAGGAGACGATCCCGCCTGCCTCTTGCCCGCGATGCTGCAGCGCATGCAGGCCAAGGGCGACGAAATTCGCCGCATCCACCAACCCGCTGACGCCATAGATCCCGCATTCCTCCTTCAGCTTGTCGTCGTCGAAGGGGTGAGAGCGAAAGGGGCGCGGGGCGCTGGGCAAGGGAGGGCTCCGAGAATCCGGGGAACGGGATGCGCCATGCTCTAGTCGCAATGGCGGGCCATGTCACGCCCCACCGCATCCGATCACCGCAAATGTGACAGCCGGGTTGGACCTGATGCCTTCATCTTGGCCCAAATATCCCCGCCGGAGGCGTCCGAAGGTCAGGCCGGGTGCTGCGCTCAGTTGCCGCGCTCAGTTGCCGCGCTCAGTTGCTGGGCGCAGGCGCTTCGGCAGGAGCGTCGGCGGCTGGCACCGTGGCGCCGGGGGTGCAGACCGTGGTCAGGTCGTTGTAGCGTGCCACCACCCATCCCGGCGCGTCCGAGGGGATCGACTGGTCGATCGAAGCCTGGAAATTGGCAAACACCTTGGCGGTGCGCGAGTTGTCGATCATCGGAATCTTCTGGTTCGCCAGCGCCCGATCGTAGACGATGAACGCCACCGCGATCAGCAAGACCCCGCGTGCCACCCCGAAGACGAACCCCAGCGCCTGGTCGATGCCCCCAAGGGCAGACCGCTGCACGACCGATGCGAACAAGGGCGTGAACAGTGCCGCCAGGATCAATCCGATGGCAAATACCCCGGCAAAGGCCGCGATCACCGACAACTCGCAGCTGTCTGACAGGAAGGCGCCGACCACCGGCAGTTCCTTGACGATGGGCGTGGCCGAGGGCGCGAAGATGAAGGCGACGATGGCCGCCCCGATCCAGCCGACAATGGCCATCGCCTCGCGCACCAGCCCGCGCGAATAGGCCAGGATCGCCGAGAGGATGACGATCAGCGCCGCTCCGCCATCGACTGCGGTAAAATTCTCCATCGTCTTCTCCCGTCGGGGGGCATCAGCCCGCCCCGAACATCTCACCCGTGAAGGCCGCCAGATCGGCCATTTCGCGCAGACGCATTCCCTGATCCCCCAAGGTCTCCCCGGTGGATTTGGAACGGGCCGGCACGGTCGCCTGTGTGAAACCAAGTTTCGCGGCTTCTTTCAACCTGTTTTCGGTCTGTCCGACCGGGCGAAGCGCCCCGGACAGGGATATTTCACCAAAAAGCACCATATCGGGCGGGATCGGCACATCTTCGCGGGCCGAAAGCAGCGCCGCCGCCACCGCCAGATCGGCGGCGGGTTCGGTGACGCGCAGGCCGCCGGCAACGTTCAGGAACACATCGAGCCCGGTGAACGGGATGCCGACCCGCGCCTCCAGCACTGCCAGAATGGTGGAAAGCCGCCCCGAATCCAGCCCCACCACGGTGCGGCGCGGCGTGCCCAGGGTGGAAGGTGCGACCAGCGCCTGAATCTCGGTCAGCACTGGCCTTGTGCCCTCGATCCCGGCGAAAACCGCGCTGCCGGGGGCGGGTGCGTCGCGGGCTGACAGGAACAGCGCCGAGGGGTTGGTCACCTGCGCCAGCCCCGCGCCGGTCATCTCGAAGACGCCGATCTCGTCCGCCGGACCAAAGCGGTTCTTCACCGCGCGCAGGATGCGGAACTGATGGCCGCGCTCGCCCTCGAAATACAGCACGGTGTCGACCATATGCTCGACCACGCGGGGGCCGGCGATCTGGCCGTCCTTGGTGACATGGCCGACCAGGATGATGGCGGTGCCGCGTTTCTTGGCGAATGTCACCAATTCATGCGCGGCTGCGCGCACCTGGGAAACCGAACCGGGGGCGGCCTCGACCGTGTCCAGCCACATGGTCTGGATCGAATCGATCACCGCCAGCGCGGGACGGGTGGCATCCAGAGTGGTCAGGATGTCGCGCAAGCTGGTTTCGGCGCCCAGTTGCACCGGGGCATCCTGCAGGCCCAGTCTTTGCGCCCGCATCCGCACTTGTGCCGGGGCCTCTTCTCCGGAAATATAAAGACATTTCAGCCCTTTGCGGGCGAAACTTGCCGCCGCCTGCAACAGCAGCGTCGATTTGCCGATCCCCGGATCGCCGCCGACCAGAATGGCCGAGGCAGGCACCAGCCCGCCGCCCAGCACCCGGTCCAGCTCGTCGATCCCCGAGGACGCGCGCGGCGGCGGGTCTTCCTGGGTGGCAAGATCGGTCAGCGGAATGCTGCGACCCCTGGCCCCCAGCGCCTTTGGCCCCGCCGACAGGGGCGCCTCTTCGATGATCGAATTCCACGCCCCGCAGGCCTCGCATTTGCCGGCCCATTTGCGATGTGCAGCACCGCAGGCGGTGCAGGTGAAGGAAGCGGAGGCTTTGCTCATGCCCCATGCCTAGCCGCCGGGGCGCGCGGCATCAAGCCTCGGCCTTCCAGCCGATGAACAGCGAGAGCAGGATCAGGGAGGTGAACAGATACAGGCCCCAGGCCACCTCGACCGTGACATGGCCGACACCCTTGGCGATCACGATATAAAGCGCGATCAGGAACACATCGGCCATGGCGAGTTTTCCCAAGACATGCAGCGCGGGCAGGGTGCGGGGGCTGAGCAGGCCGAACTGCACCAGCGCCAGCCCGATGGTCTTGGCGTAGGGCGCGAAAATCGCCAGGAAGGTCACTGCCAGTGCCAGCGGAATGTCGCTTTCCCAAAGGCTTTGCAACCCGGTGACGACGCTGATCTCGTCCATGCCAAAGATCGGCAGCAGGGCGGCCCGCATCAGGGGCGCGAACCAGGCCACGGGGAACAGGACAAGAAGGGAAAGGTTCAGCCAGCGCATCGGCGTCAGGTGCCAGTGCGGCAGAGTGCTGTCAAGCCAGCGGTTCGGGCGCCCGGGTGTCGGCCCGTGTATCCGCCCGCGCCGGTTTGGGCAGGCTGACCACGTTGCCGTCGGGCTTTTCGTCCAGATCGAAGGCATAGCCCAGACCGGGCAGGATTTCCTTCAGATCCGCCTCCAGCCGCTTGATCTGGGTTTGCGCCTGGCGTTCCTCGGCCTCGATATCGGTCAGCCAGCGGCGCAAGTCGTCGCAGGTGTGGCGGGCGATGGAAAGCCGGTCGGTCAGCGCCTGCACCTCTTCCTGACGCTGCGAAAGAAAGCCCTTGGCGCGGCCCACCTTGACGTCGGAATAGGCGCGCGCCAGTTCGCGGGTCTCATGGCTCATCTGTGCTGCGAGTTGCAGGAGTTCCGGCTCCAGATGGCCGAAATCGGGGTGCTTGCGCAGCTCTTCCATCCGCGCCCGCACGCTGTCGAATTCACCCGACAGGCTGAACACCCCGGCCCGGTCGGCGGCATGCGCCATGCGGTAGGCGCGGGCCACGTCTTCTACCCCCATGGCAAAGCTGCGGTGGCTGCGTTCCAGCCGGGACATGCGGGCATTCGAGGGCAGGAAGAAGCACAGGATCACGAAAAGGGTCGTCAGCCCCAGTTGCATCCACATGCCGGCATTCGCCACCGTGACGGCCCCGAACGACAGATACAGCGTCGGCCAGGGCAACCAGCCGAAGGCCGCGAAGACCGTCGCCAGCGCGAGGCCGAAGGTCAGCGCCACGATCACGCCCTGCGCCGCCGCCTGACCGGCCTCGATCACCTTGCGGAACGTTCCGCCAGACACTTTGAACATGCACACATCCCCCACGGACCTGCCCTTAACCAAAGGCCCGCAAAGAGATTTGGCAAGATTTTTTCGACGCGATTCCCGAAATATGGCCTGATTTCAGGTGGGTGCCATGCATTGTTCCCACGCCGGAAACAATCATCAACCGCAGCGGGAAATTTCGCCTGCCGCCTCAGCCGCTGTGCACCCAGGCCCGGATCACCGCCACCACGCAGGCCACCGCTATCGCCACCAGATGCGTGATCACCACCGCATGCACCCAGACCGGAGTCGGGCGGTTTACCCAGACATGCCGCGCCCAGTAGCCCACCAGCCCCAGCCAGCCCAGGATCGATACCGCGCCCGAAAGTTGCGCCTGTTGCGGGTCGTCGAACTGCACCGGCAAGAACAGCCAGACCACCATTGCCGCCGCCCACAGCGCCAGCCGCCGGTTGCCGGTCTCGCGCTCGACCGCGCCGAACAGGCCCGAGATCGTGATGGTCAGCGGCAGCGTCAGCAAAAGCCAGTGCATGATCGGCGAGGGGGTGATCAGCAGGGTGAAGAAATCCCCCGGCATCAACGCACCGCCTCGATCGGCCCCTCGGCGCGGCCATGGATGAACTGCTGGACGTAAGGGTCTGGTGTTGCGTCCAATTCGGCGACAGGCCCGGCCCACTGGATGCGGCCCGCGTGCAGCATCGCCACCTTGTCGGCAATGGCGCGGACCGAGGTCATGTCATGCGTGATGGTCATCGCCGTAGCGCCCATTTCCACGACGATCTCGCGGATCAACTCGTTGATGACGCCGGCCATGATCGGGTCAAGCCCGGTGGTGGGTTCATCAAAGAAGATGATCTCGGGTTCGGCTGCGATGGCGCGCGCCAGGCCCACGCGCTTTTGCATGCCGCCCGACAACTCGGCCGGGAACAGGTCGGCCACATCGGGCTTCAGCCCGACCCGGCGCAGCTTTTCAATGGCAATCTCGCGTGCCTCGGCCTTGGGCCGGGCCAGCGCGCCGCGCATCAGCCGGAAGGCGACGTTTTCCCAGACGTGCAGGGAATCGAACAAGGCGCCGCCCTGAAACAGCATGCCGAACCGGGCCAGAAACGGGTCGCGCTCGGCCCGCGTCACATCCTGGCCGTCCAGCGTGATGGTGCCGACGTCATGGCGCACCAACCCCAGGATGCACTTCAGCAGCACCGATTTCCCGGTGCCGGACCCACCGATCACCACCATGCTTTGCCCGCTGGGAATGGTCAGGTCCACGCCGCGCAGGACGTGGTTCCGGCCGAAGGATTTGTGAACGCCCCGCAGTTCGATCATGCTGTGAAGAACACCTCCGTCAGCAGATAGTTCGCCGCCAGGATCAGCACCGAGGCCGAGACCACGGCGGCCTTGGTTGCCGCCCCCACGCCTTGCGCGCCACGCGCCGAATTCATCCCGTGATAGCAGCCCATCAGCGCCACGATGAAGCCAAAGACCGCGCCCTTGACCAGGCCCGAGCCGACATCCCAGAACTCGAGAAAATCGACGGTGTTCTTGAGGTAAGCGGCCGAGTTGAACTCCAGCCGGGTGATGCCGACCATCCAGCCGCCCATGATGCCGATGGCATCGCCGGTGCCGACCAGCACCGGCACCGTCAGCGTGGCCGCCAGCAACCGCGGAACCGTCAGGTATTTCATCGGGTTGGTGGACAGCGTCACCAAGGCGTCGATCTGCTCGGTCACTTTCATCGTGCCGATTTCGGCGGCGATCGAAGACGCAACCCGTGCCGCCACCATCAACCCGCCCAGCACCGGCCCCAACTCGCGCGCCATGCCGATGGCGACAATCTGCGGCACCACCGCCTCGGCGTTGAACCGGCTGCCACCGGCATAGATCTGCAAGGCCAGCGCGCCGCCGGTAAAGATGGCCGTCAGCCCCACCACCGGCAGCGAGAACCAGCCGATCTGCATCACCTGCAGGCCGAATTCGCGGATGTAGAACGGCGGGCGGAAAAGGTGCCCCAGCGCCGAGGCGGCATAGAGCGCCACCCGCCCCACCGCCGCCAAAGCGGCCAGAACCGGCCGACCAAGGGCTGCCAGTAAGCCGGTCATCCGCGCGGCTCGACGTAGCGGCGGTGATAGCGCGCGCCAAGGCGGGTCAGGATCTCATAGCCGATGGTCCCGGCCGCATCGGCCAGATCGTCGACCGACTGGTAGGGGCCAAGGATGTCCAGCGCCTTCGGCATCTCTTCCAGATGGGTCACGTCGACCGTCAGCAGATCCATCGAGACGCGGCCGACCATCGGGCAGGGGGTGTCGCCGTCCCACAGCATCGCGGAATTGGCAAGGCTGCGCATCAGCCCATCGGCATAGCCGCTGTGGACGGTGGCGACCATCGCGGGCGCCTCGGCCTCCCAGGTGCCGCCGTAGCCGACCGTCTCGCCGGGGGCGACTTCGCGGGTCTGGATCACCGGCAGGCTCAGCGTCACCACCCGCTCGGCGGTCTCGAACGGGCGACCACCGTAAAGGCCGATGCCGGGGCGGGTCAGGTCAAAGTGGTATTGCGGCCCGAGAAGGATGCCCCCGGTTGCCGCAAGACTGCGCGGCACGCCGGTGCCGTCGGTCATCTCGTGGAACGCCTCAAGCTGCTGGAGGTTCATCGGGTGATCCGGCTCATCGGCACAGGCGAGGTTGCTGAGCAGCATGACCGGCCCGGCCTCCAGCAGGATCGACGCGACGGCCTGCCATTCCAGCAACTCGACGCCCAGCCGGTTCTGGCCGGTATCCAGCTGCACGCCAAAGGGCTGGCCGGGCAGCGCCTCAAGATGCCTGGTGATCTGTTCGAGGCTGTTCAGCATCGGCGTCAGATCAAGATCCGAGATCATCTCGGTATCGCCGGCCATATGGCCCGCCAGCACGTTGATCTGTGGCCCGGGGCCAAGCGCCTGGCGCACCACGGCGCCTTCCTCGGCATGGGCCACGAAGAACCGCCGCGCCCCGGCCTGCGCCAGCGCGCGCGCCACGCGCGTGGCGCCCAGGCCATAGGCATCGGCTTTCACCACTGCCCCGGTCTGCACGGCCTGACCGGAAAGCCGGTCCAGCGCGCGCCAGTTGGCGGCAATTGCATCAAGGTCAATCGTAAGGGTCGCTGTGGCCATGGGGCTGTTTCGGACGCGGCGGGGCTTGGGTCAAGGGGAATTCGCAGCCACCAGCCGCGACCCCGGGGATGGCAGGGCTGCGGGAACCTGCCGCAACCAGGCAGGGCCGATGCCGCTTGCGCGTCTGACCCCACCGCGCCACAGTCGGGGGATGAACAAATCCTCATCTTCCACGCTGGACCATGGCCATCGCCATCCCGCAGATCACCGGCATGATGGCGCCCAGGGTGGGGCGCCGGGCCAGGCGAATCGCGGCCATGACCACGGTGGTGGCGATACCGGTCTGATCCTGACGGGGCTGACCTTTCTTGGCCTTGCCGTGGCGCTGGTCGATGCGCTGATCCTGCCGGTGCCGCAACCGCTGCTCTGGTCGGGGCTGGGGCTGGCCTATCTGGCCGGCGGGATTCCTTCGGCGATCACGGCGATGAAGTCGCTGTGGCGCGACCATGTGCTGGACATCGACCTTCTCATGGTCACCGCCGCCCTGGCCGCCGCCGCCGTCGGCGCGTTCATGGAAGGGGCGGTGCTGTTGGCACTGTTCTCGCTGTCGGGCACGCTGGAACATCGCGCCATGGGCCGCGCCCGCCGTGCGGTCGAGGCGCTGATGCAGCTGCGCCCCGAAACCGCGCTGAAAGAGACCGCCGACGGCGTTGTCGAAGTCCAGGTTGCCAGCCTGCGCCAAGGCGACCGGGTGATCCTGCGCCCCGGTGCGCGAGTGCCGGTCGATGGCAAGATCGTCGAGGGCGAAGGCACTCTGGACGAATCCACCATCACCGGCGAATCCGAGCCGCAGCACAAGCGCCCCGGCGGTCTGGTCTACGAGGCCTGCGTGAACCTGAACGGCGTGCTGACCGTCGAGGTCACCCGGATGCTGGGCGACAGCACGGTGGCCCGGATGATCCGGCTGGTAACCGAGGCACAGGCCGCCAAGGCGCCGTCCGAGCGGTTTTCCGACTGGTTCGGCCAGCGCTATACGGTGGCGGTGCTGGTCGGCGCGGTGGTGTCGTTCTTCGGCTTCCGCGCCTGGGGGCTGGCGCTGGACGAATCGCTTTACCGCGCGGCGGTGCTTCTGGTGGCGGCCAGCCCCTGCGCCGTGGTGATCTCGGTTCCCGCCGCAATCCTGTCGGCCTTGTCGGCAGCGGCGCGCGGCGGTGTGCTGTTCAAGGGCGGGGCCGCGCTGGAGCAACTGGCCGAAGTGCGAGTCTTTGCCTTTGACAAGACCGGCACGCTGACCAAGGGCCAGGCCGAGGTGACCGGCCTTGTGCCGCTGGACGGCGACGAAGACTCGCTGCTGGCCCTGCTCGCCGGGATCGAGGCGCAGTCCGAACACCACATAGCCGCCGCGATCCGCCGCGCCGCCGAGACGCGCGGGATTGCGCCGATCAAGGTACGGGCCCTGCG
>JBATAV010000624.1:0-7266 GCA_049662025.1 Paracoccaceae bacterium
GCGCAGCACCGACCAGCCACCATAACCAATGGCCCCGATCAGCGCGATCAATACCGCGACCGATCCGACCGCACCTGGTTCGATCCGCGCAAAGACGCTTTCGTCGCGCGGCACGAAGGTGGCATTCGGGTTGGCCAAGGGGTCGCCGAAATCGGCCCGCGCCCGTGCCTGCACCAGCCGCTGCGGTGCTGCCGAGGCCGACATGCCATGCGCCACGGTGAAATTGGCTTCCTGACAGAACCGCTGGAACGCCCAATCCGGGTCCATCCCCAGATAGCGCGCGTAAGACCGCACATAGCCCGCCACGAATCCGGGGGTTTCAAACGCCGAAACATCAGCGTTTTCAATGGCGGCGATATAGGTGGCCTTGATCTTCAGCTCGCGCTGCACGTCCAGCAGGGACTTGCCCAGCGTCGCACGCTCTCCGCGCATGACATCGCCCAGGCGCAACTCGAAATCGTCAAAGCCCTTCGGCTTCTCCTCTTCCGTTGCCTGAGGTTTGGACCTCCAGCCGATCATGCGTGACCTGTCCCCTTGGTCGTCTTGTCGTTTATTGCCGCAACGCTTGGCCGAGTCACTTCCCCGCGACTCACCAGCCGTCGTATTCAGCGAAAACTAGCACAGGGCAAGGGCCTTTGCACATGCGAGATACCCGCTTACGCAGAAACCTCGGCACGATTCAGCGCACAGTGCTTCCACAGCGCGTCCATCGCCTTTACCAGGGCGTCGATCTCTTTGGGATCATGCACCGGGCTGGGGGTAAACCGCAGTCTTTCGGTGCCGCGCGGCACGGTCGGAAAGTTGATCGGCTGCACATAGATGCCGAACTGCTCCAACAGCATGTCCGACAGCAGCTTGCAATGGATGGGGTCGCCGACATGCACCGGCACAATATGTGACCCTTCGTCGATGATAGGCAGGCCCAGCCCCTTCAGCCGCATCTTCAGGATGCGGGCGTTGGTCTGCTGCTGGTCCCGCAGGTATTGCGCCGTCTTCAGGATGCGCACCGAGGCCGCTGCACCGGCCGCAATGGCGGGGGGCAAAGAGGTGGTGAAGATGAAGCCGGGGGCATAGCTGCGCACCGCATCGACCATCTTCGCAGATGCAGCAATATAGCCGCCGAAAACGCCATAAGCCTTGGCCAAAGTGGCGTTGATGATGTCGATCCGGTGCATCTGGCCATCGCGTTCGGCAACCCCTGCCCCACGCGGCCCATACATGCCCACGGCATGGACCTCGTCGATATAGGTCAGCGCGCCGAACTCTTCGGCCAGGTCGCAGATCTCCTTGATCGGGCTGAAATCACCGTCCATCGAATAGATCGATTCAAAGGCGATCAGCTTGGGCGCCTGTGGGTCGTCCTTGGCCAGCAACTCGCGCAGATGCGCCAGATCGTTATGGCGGAAAATCCGCTTTTCGCCGCCGCCGCGCCGCACGCCTTCGATCATCGAGGCATGGTTCAGCGCGTCGGAATAGATGATCAGGCCGGGGAAGATGTTGCGCAGCGTCGAAAGTGTCGCGTCATTGGCGATATAGGCGCTGGTAAAGACCAAAGCCGCCTCTTTGCCATGCAGGTCTGCCAGTTCGGCCTCCAGCCGCTTGTGATAGACCGTGGTGCCCGAAATATTCCGCGTCCCGCCCGAGCCTGCGCCCGTGGCCTCCAGCGCCTCGTGCATCGCGGCAAGCACTTCCGGATGCTGCCCCATGCCCAGATAGTCGTTGCCGCACCAGACGGTGATATCCTTTTCGGTGCCATCCGGCCGGGTCCAGACCGCATGCGGAAAATGCCCCTTGCGGCGCTCGATATCAATGAAGGTGCGGTAGCGGCCTTCCTCGTGCAGCCGGTTCAGCGCGCGGTCCAGAGCGGCATCGAAGTCCATGGGTAGCATCCTCACGTCTGGTATCTGTCCGTCCATGCCACGGCATTTCAGAACTTTCCTTGACATCGGTCAACAGACCAAGGTCTGGCAAGAGGGCGATTTGTCGCTCCTTGCGTGCATCTTTTACTCTGCCTTGACTTCCAGCACCACCACGCAAGGCGCCTTGGCCTTCGCCGCCGCCTGACATCCCGCCACCGCCGCCGCTCCGGCCGCCTCGGCACTCTCCAGCCCCGCCAGCGCCAAAGCCGATTTCACCGGCTGGTCATCGCGGATGAAGCCCTCGTCGGGGTTCACCGCCATCGCCGCAAACCCCTTGCCGGCGCCGACAAACACCGCCAGCGCCTGTTCGTTGGTCAGAACCAGCCGCAGCGTCGTCAACTCCTGCTCGGTCAGAAAGGGCTGCAAATGCAGCGTCACTTCGGTTCCGCCGAACTTGCCCGTCTCCACCGGCACGTCACCCGCCAGCACCGGGCCCACATGGGCCGCCCCCGCCAGCACCATCCCCAGAACCGCACCTCGCATCGCATCGCCTCCGCCAGACCCTTCCCTTCCGCGTCCCTTACCCCATACCGCCCGCTCTGGACAGTCCCCCGCCGCCTGCTAGGCTCTGCCGCGATTTCACATCCAGGAGAGCCGCCATGACCCTGCAAGCCACCCTTGCCCGCATCGACGAGACCCTGCCGCAGGCGCTCGACCGGCTGATGGACCTCTTGCGCATCCCCTCGATCTCCACCGACCCGGCCTTCAAACCCGATTGCGCCCGCGCCGCCGACTGGTTGGTCGAAGACCTGAAAAGCCTTGGTTTCGACGCCCGCGCCGCCACCACGCCCGGCCACCCGATGGTCGTCGCCCACGGCGGCGAGGGCAACAAACACATCCTGTTCTACGGCCACTACGACGTGCAGCCGGTCGATCCGCTCAGCCTCTGGCACCGCGACCCGTTTGATCCCGAAATCCAGGACGGCCCCAAGGGAAAGGTCATCCGCGCCCGCGGCGCCTCCGACGACAAGGGCCAGCTGATGACGTTTCTTGAGGCTTGCCGGGCCTGGAAACACGTCCACGGCAGCCTCCCCGGCAAGCTGACAATCTTTCTCGAGGGCGAAGAGGAATCCGGCTCGCCCTCCCTCGTGCCCTTCCTTGAGGCCCATAAGGCAGAACTCTCCTGCGATCTGGCGCTGATCTGCGACACCGGGCTGTTCGAGGGCGCGGTGCCCGCCATCACCACCATGCTGCGCGGGCTGGCCAAGACCGAATTCACCCTGCACGCTGCCGCGCGCGATCTGCATTCCGGCATGTATGGCGGCCTCGCCCGCAACCCCCTGCATGTGCTGACGAAAATCCTGTCGTCCCTGCACGACGACCAGGGCCGCGTCATGGTGCCCGGCTTTTACGATGACGTCGCCGAACTGCCCGACGCCCTGCGCCAGCAATGGCAGGCGCTGGCCTTCGACCACGCCAGCTATCTGGGCGATGTCGGCCTTTCCGTCCCCGCCGGCGAAGCCGACCGCACACCGCTGGAGATGATCTGGTCGCGCCCCACGGCCGAGGTCAACGGCCTGTGGGGCGGCTACAATGGCGCCGGCTTCAAGACCGTGCTGCCGGCCGAGGCACATGCCAAGGTGTCGTTCCGGCTGGTGTCGCAACAAGACCCGGTCAAGGTGCTGACCGCCTTCCGCGCCTGGGCCGAATCACAATTGCCGCAAGATTGCCGGATTGAATGGCACGACGCGGTAGAGGGCGCCCCCGCCTCGGTGATGGCAATCTCCGACCCCGCGTTCGAGGCCGCCCGCAAGGCCCTGTCCGAAGAATGGAACCGCCCCGCCGCCTTTGTCGGCGCCGGTGGGTCGATCCCGGTGGCGGGCTATTTCAAATCCATCCTCGGCATGGACGCGATGCTGATCGGCTTTGGCCGCGACGACGACCAGATCCATTCGCCGAACGAGAAATACGACCTCGAATCCTTTCACAAAGGCATCCGCAGCTGGGCCCGCATACTGGCGCGCATCGCATGAGCCAGTCGAGTCGGGTTTCGGTTCGCGATGCCGAACCGGCGGACGAAGCCACCTTCCTGCAGCTCTGGCAGGGTTTTTGCGACGGCTACGGCCTGGCGCTTGCCCCCGAAGTCACCGCCTTCACCTGGGCACGGCTGATGGATCCGGCCAACACCCTGACCGCCCGGCTGGCGCTGCTGGATCACGCGGTGATCGGCTTTGCCATCCATCAGCATCACCCCTCGACCTGGGTGATGGGCGATGACGGCTATCTGGAAGACCTTTTCGTCGCCCCTGCCGCACGCGGGCAAGGCGCGGGGCGGGCGCTGATCGAAGACCTCATCACCCTCGGTCGCGCCCGCGGCTGGCGGCGAATCTACTGGCTGACCGGGATCGAGAACGCCACCGCCCGGCGGCTTTATGACCGGTATTGCAGCGATGACGGCCACATCCGCTATCGCCTGACGCTGTGACCGGGGTAACGAAGAGCCGCCTCGGGGCCCATCGAGGGCCCGCTCGGCGGCATTGCCACGCGATTGCGGAAAAGCCGCTGCTGAAATGGAAACGGGGGCCCGAAGACCCCCGCCCGTTCAGCCTGTTGCCAGTGTCAGCTGGCCGGCGTCATCGACAGCGCCTTGTGCACGGTGCCGTCCATTTCCCAGCTCAGCACCACCTTTTCGCCCACCTTGAAGCCAGCGGCCTTGAAATCGGCGGCAAGCGTGTAGGTGATGCCATCGCTCAGCGTCACGGTATGCGCTGCCGGGTCGATCGTCTTGATCGTGCCGGTGACGTCGCTGGCGGCCGCGAAGGCCGCCGAAGCCGCAAGGAAGGAACCAAGCGCCAAGGACGCCAGAATACGGGTTTTCATGTCGGATGCTCATTGTTTCGGACCCGGCGGGCTTGGCCGCCTCATGGTCCTGTCGTCGTGCGCGGCGCTCCGGGATTGTCGCGTCGGCGGGGCCTTGTCAGCCTCCGTCCGGCAGTCTCTGACCGCGCAATCAGGAGGTTAGACCTTTGCGCCCTTGCCGCATATCCCCCCTCACGCGCCATTGATCCGCCGCGATGCAGCGTGCCCCGAGGGTCAGCCCTTCAGGGCCATCCGGGCCAGTTTGGCTGCCAGCACCGCGAAAGGGGCGGCGTGCAGCAGAAAGTCGAAGATATCGATCGGGCGCACCAGGGTGCCGCTGGCCAGCATCTTCAGCTTTTCCCAGATATGCGGTTCGGGGAAGAACGGCGCCAAGCCAAGGGCCAGCGCCGCGATGATGGCGACTTGCAGCGGGATCTGGTCGAGGATGGCCATGATGCGGAGCCTTCGGAGTGTCAGGAAGCGCCAACATATTCCCTTTACGGAATATATGGAACCCCGAAACGTTCCGGGCACCGCCGCAGTGGTTAACGCCAGCTTAGTGCATTCGGCAAGCTGCTGAAATCATTTGAATATTACAAGCGTCCCGACTCGGGACAGCTTCTTTCGGGCTTTCGGAAAAGTGGCGCGGTGGACGGGGCTCGAACCCGCGACCCCCGGCGTGACAGGCCGGTACTCTAACCAACTGAGCTACCACCGCGCGTGGCCGACCGGGACCTTGATGAGAGAGAGTGGCGCGGTGGACGGGGCTCGAACCCGCGACCCCCGGCGTGACAGGCCGGTACTCTAACCAACTGAGCTACCACCGCGCATCGTCTCTCGCCCAGGGTCCCCCGGACGTGGAGCGCGTGATAGCCAAGCCCCGTGTCGCCGTCAATGGCTTCAGCCGAAATTTCATCGTTCCGGTGCAGGGATGAATTCCCCATCGTCGCCCCGCGGCAACCTAAACCGCCCATGCTGCCAGTCGCCCGCCCGCCAGGCCTCTTTCGCCGCCTCGATCCGGTCACGCGACGAGGCGACGAAATTCCACCAGATGAAGCGCGGCCCGCCCATCGTGGCGCCTCCCAGAAGCATCAGTCGGGCTCCTGTCTCTCCCGCCTTGACCGAGATCCGGTCCCCGGGGCGAAACACCAGCATCCGTCCGGCCTGAAACACCTGCCCGGCGCAGGAAACCTCGCCCTCCAACACATAGACGCCGCGATCTTCGTGATCCTCCGGCAGCGGGATCGCAGCACCGGCGGCCAAGACGGCATCAGCATAAAATACCTCGGACGGCATGGCCATCGGCACCGTCTCGCCCCAGGCCGACCCCAGGATCAGCCGCACCGCTTTGCCCTCGCCTTCCAGCTCTGGCAGCGCGCTACGGGCAAGGTGGGTGAAGGCTGCGGGGTCGTCTTCCCTGGCCTCGGGCAGCGCCAGCCAGGTCTGCAGACCGAACATGCTCAGGGGTGCTTTGCGGGCAGCCCCGTCGGTGCGCTCGGAGTGGGTGATCCCCTGCCCCGCCAGCATCCAGTTCACCGCGCCGGGTTCGATCCATTGATCGGTGCCAAGGCTGTCGCGGTGATGCAGACGGCCCTTCATCAGATAGGTCACGGTGCCCAGGCCGATATGCGGATGCGGCCGTACGTCGATGCCGTCGCCAGTCAGGAATTCGGCCGGGCCGATCTGGTCGAAGAAGATGAACGGCCCCACCATCTGCCGCGCCGCCGAGGGCAGCGCGCGGCGCACCTCGAACCCGCCGAGATCGCGGGCGCGGGGGACGATCACGGTCTCGATGGCATCGACCTGATCGCCGATGGGAATCGAGGGGTCGAGGATGGGGTTCCAGCTCATGGCGGTCTCCTTTGGGGAAAGGATAGGCCGCGGGCGCGGGGAATTCATCCTTCGGGGCCGCGCGGGGGCTGTGCGGGGGTGAACAATACGCAGTGTCCCGAGTCGGGACATGAAGGCGGATGCAATGAATTCAAGGAGTTGAGAATCCGATTTAAGGGAATGTTAAGGATTTCTCCGGGGATAAGGCGCATCAGATCGCCACGCGAAAACCATCTGTCAGGACCGGAATGGCGGTCTTCCGGCGTCGGATTGCAGCGCCGATCGTCGCCGCCGGGTCATGTTGACCCCGGCCCACCACCTTGCCAGACTGCCGGAAAACCGGCTCCATCATGGTCGAGTTCAACGACTCCCTGACGCGCCTTGGCTGCGACCTCGCCCGGGTGCGGCTGTTGCGCCATGACACACGGGGCCTTGTTGCCTGGCGGCGTGGCGGCGAAACCGCCTTTGGCTGTTGGGCCAGTTTTCAGAAAAAGGCCCCCTCACCCTGCAGTGGGCCGATGGACCTGGCCTGCCACTTTCTGCCCGGCCCGACCGTTGGCGACGGTGCGGCGACCGGGCTGTTCGTGGGTGCCACCCGCATTCTGGACCGCTGGGATTGGGACCGGCTGCGGCGTCCGCGCATTCTGGAGGATGTCATCCTTGCATCGGAAGCAGGGCGTGCGGCTTTGGAGGCCTTTGACCTTGAATGGCCAGGCGC
>JBATAV010000625.1:0-7341 GCA_049662025.1 Paracoccaceae bacterium
GGTGGTCAACTGGTCGCATTCCAACGAATTCGTCCGCATCGACCTGACGTTCGGCAGCGCTTACCGCGACGATCCGCACCTGGTGCGCAAACTGGCCATCGAGGCCGCCCTTGCCACCGACCGGGTGCTGAAGGACCGCCCCGCCGTCTGCCACATCACCGGCTTTGGCGACAGTTCGGTCGACTATGTGCTGCGGTTCTGGATCCGTGATCCGGTCGAGGGCCTGACCAATATCCGCGGCAACGTCTATCTGGCGCTGTGGGACACCTTCCACGCGCATGGCATCACCATCCCCTTCCCGCAACGCGAGGTGCGGATGCTGGGACAGGAGGGGGCCTGATCGGCAAAGGGGAGCGTCCTCGGGGGGCATCGAGCCCCCCTTCGGCCGCGCTGCCGCGGATGGACGAACCGCCGTTGCCGATGCAGCTTTCAGGGCAGATCGGTCGGGTGCCTCCGGCGGGGATATTTTTGCCAAGATGAAGACAGGGACCAGCTTCATCTCGGAAAGAAGCATTCCGGGGGTTTGGGGCAGCGGCCCCATCATTCCGCCGGCGCCAAGAGACACGACGCCGCCAACGGCCAGGACTTGCGCCCGGCCGGGTGCGCAATGCCGAAACCGCGCCTGCTGCCGGGAACCCCGCTTGATCGCGGGGCCGGAAAGGCGTATCCCGGCCCCATGATCCGCTATTTCGACATGTCCGACCGCGCGCGCCTGCCTTGGCGCTTTGCCCGTGAGACCCGGTCGATTTCGGCCCGTCCAGTCTGACCGGCCCAGCCGCCCGCGCGGGAGGCCCGTTCCCGCGCACCCTTTTCCGTAGCCCCCCGTTCCAACGCCATTGCCAAGGATGAGAGCCATGTCCGCTCCGCGCACGCTTTACGACAAGATCTGGGACGATCACGTCGTCCACACTTCCGAAGACGGCACCTGCCTTCTCTATATCGACCGCCATCTGGTGCATGAAGTCACCAGCCCGCAGGCCTTCGAAGGCCTGCGGCTGACCGGCCGCAAGGTGCGCGCCCCGGAAAAGACCATCGCCGTGCCCGATCACAACGTGCCCACCACGCTGGACCGCGCCAATGCCGCGACGATGACCGAAGACAGCCGCATCCAGGTCGAGGCGCTGGACAAGAATGCCCGCGACTTCGGCATCCACTACTACCCGGTGTCCGACGTCCGCCAGGGCATCGTCCATATCGTCGGCCCCGAACAGGGCTGGACCCTGCCGGGCATGACCGTGGTCTGCGGCGACAGCCACACCGCCACCCATGGCGCCTTCGGCTCGCTCGCGCATGGCATCGGCACCTCGGAAGTTGAACATGTTCTGGCGACGCAAACGCTGATCCAGAAGAAATCGAAGAACATGAAGGTGGAAATCACCGGCTCCTTGCGCCCGGGTGTTACCGCCAAGGACATCACCCTTTCCGTCATCGGCGCCACCGGCACCGCAGGCGGCACCGGCTATGTCATCGAATACTGCGGTCAGGCCATTCGTGAGTTGTCGATGGAAGGCCGGATGACCGTCTGCAACATGGCCATCGAGGGCGGCGCCCGCGCCGGCCTGATCGCCCCTGACGAAAAGACCTTCGCCTATTGCATGGGCCGCCCCCATGCGCCGAAAGGCGCCAAGTGGGAGGCAGCCCTGGCCTATTGGAAAACCCTTTTCACCGACGAGGGCGCACATTTCGACAAGGTCGTGACGATCAAGGGCGAAGACATCGCCCCCGTCGTCACCTGGGGCACCAGCCCCGAGGACGTGCTGCCGATCACCGGCACTGTCCCCGCCGCATCCGACTTCACCGGCGGCAAGGTCGAGGCCGCCCAGCGCAGCCTTGACTACATGGGCCTGACCCCCGGCATGAAGCTGACCGATATCCAGATCGACACCGTCTTCATCGGTTCCTGCACCAATGGCCGGATCGAAGACCTGCGCGCGGCCGCCGCCATCCTGAAGGGCAAGACCATCAAGCCAGGCCTGCGGGCGATGGTCGTTCCCGGCTCGGGCCTGGTGCGCGCGCAGGCCGAGGAAGAAGGCCTGGCGCAGATTTTCATTGACGCAGGCTTTGAATGGCGCCTTGCCGGCTGCTCGATGTGCCTGGCGATGAACCCCGACCAGCTGGCCCCCGGCGAACGCTGTGCCGCCACGTCAAACCGCAACTTCGAAGGCCGTCAGGGCCGCGGTGGCCGCACCCATCTGCTCAGCCCCGCCATGGCGGCGGCAGCGGCGATCACCGGCCATCTGACCGATGTGCGCGAGATGATGGGCGTCAGCGCATGACCCATGCCGCGCCCGGACCCGTGAAAGCCACACCGGGCGCGGAAATTCCCGCGCGGCTTGCCGAAACCGTTTCCACAATGGAAACTGTTTGCCAGCACATTCAGGCAGGACAAGGCTAGGAAACCGGCAAATGGCAACGGCAGCAAAACGCAAACCGGCGGCACAGCCAGCCCCCAAGGGGCCAACCTGGGCCACCGTCACCACCCTGAGGGAACCGCCCCGGCGGGTGATGGAGTTCGTGGCCCAGCATCTTTACCTTGGCGCCTCGGAAATCTGGCTCTATTTCGACGACCCCGAAGACCCCGCGATCCCGCTGGTGTCGAAAATCCCCCAGGTCCGCGCCATTCCTTGCACCGAGGCGCATCGCGCCGCCGTGGCCCCCAGGACCACCACGCATGAGGCCCGCCAGAAGGCCAATGCCAACCACGCCTACACCCGCTCCCAGGCCGACTGGATGATCCACCTTGATGCCGACGAGATGGTGCATGCCGACCGTCCCATCCACGCCCTTCTGGCCGAGGCGACGGGCGAGGTGATCCGCCTCGCGCCCTATGAACAGATGTTCTACCACAAGGCCGCCGTAAACGGCCGCCCCGACCACTACTTCCACGGCGCCCTGCCCAACACCCGCAAGGGCCGCGTCGCGTCAAAGGCGCTGTATGGCGGCTACTTCAAGGCGCTGTCGCATGGGCTGCTCAGCCATGCCATCGGCAAGCATTTCGTGCGCACCGGGGCGGCGGGGATGGAACTGTCGATCCACGCCCCCTTCCGCGACAAGCTGCGCGCCGAGGCCGAAGAGGCGCCGCAGGCCCGCCTTCTGCACTTTCACGGTGGCGATTGGGACAGCTGGCGCGCCCATCTGGAACGCCGCCTGACCAGCGGCGCCTATATCGAGAAATTCGGCAAGGGCAAGACCGAGGAAGACAACCTCTACCTGACCCTGCAGGCCCTGAAGGACAGCAAGGGCGAAGACGGCCTGCGCCAGTTCTGGCAAACCGTCTGCACCTACGGCCCCGAAAAGCGGATGCTGCGCAAGCATGAGGTGCTGTTTCGCTGCAACCTCTGGCTTGATGCCAAGGTCAACGCCGCCTTCGGCACCCCTTCCGCCGTGAGCAACGCCGCGCAAGACCCCGAAACCGGCGTGTTCGAGGCCGAAGCCCTGTGGGAGGGCGTCAAGCTGCGCGTCATCCCCGATGACAATTACACCGAACGCCTGATCGCCCGCGGCGAGGTGATCGAGGCCGATGAGATCGAGACCTTCCGCAGCCTCGTCAAGGGCCGCAAGGTGCTGTTCTACGACATCGGCGGCAATGCGGGCATCTTCTCGCTGATCGTGGCCAAGGCCGCGAAAGCCACCTCGAAGATCATCGCCTTCGAACCCAACCCCGAAATGCAGCGCCGTTTCGCCCGCAACGTGGCGTTGAACGGCATGAAGAACATCACCATCCGCCCCGTCGCGCTGGGCGATGTGGCCGGCAAGGCTTTCCTCTCCATCGTCAAGGCCGGCAACCTGGGCCAGGCCACCCTGCGCGACACCGCCGAAGGGCAGGGCCACAGCGTGCCGATCAAGCGGCTGACGGATGAGATGCTCAGCCCCGCCGGCTTTGATCTGACCCTGATGAAGATCGACGTCGAAGGCCATGAACCCGGCGTCCTCGCGCCGCTCCTGGATCCGGCCCGCAAAAAGGGCCACTGGCCCGATATCATCATGCTCGAACACACCTCTGCCGCGCATTGGGGCACCGATCTGATCGGCGCCTTGATCGAACGCGGCTACACCGAGCATCACAAGACCAACGAAAACACCTTCCTCAAACGCGATCCCAAAGGCTGAGACATGGACAATTTCACCACCCTGACCGGCGTTGCCGCCCCGATGCCGCTGGTCAACATCGACACCGACATGATCATTCCCAAGCAGTTTCTGAAAACGATCCAGCGCTCGGGTCTGGGCAAGAACCTGTTTGACGAGATGCGCTTCACGCAAGACGGCGCCGAAATTCCCGGTTTCGTGCTGAACCAGCCCGCCTACCGCAAGGCGCAGATCCTTGTCGCGGGCGACAACTTCGGCTGCGGCTCGTCGCGCGAACACGCGCCCTGGGCCTTGCTGGATTTCGGCATCCGCTGCGTGATTTCCACCAGCTACGCCGACATCTTCTACAACAACTGCTTCAAGAACGGCATCCTGCCGGTGGTGCTGCCGCAAGAGGCCGTCGATCACCTGATGGACGACGCCCGCAAGGGCGAGAACGCCCGCATCGCCATTGATCTGGCCGCGCAGACCGTCACCGCCGCCGATGGCACGGTGTTTGCCTTCGAGGTGGATGCCTTCAAGAAGCACTGCCTGCTGAACGGGCTGGACGACATCGGCCTGACGATGGAAAAGGCCAGCTCGATCGACGCCTATGAGGCGAAGAACGCGACCCTGCGCCCCTGGGCCTGAACCCCCGCACATCAGGCCCGGCGCCGCTCAGGCAACTTGCAGGCTGTGCCGTGCCAGGGCGCTGATCAGGTCGGTGCTGGTCACGATGCCGTCGATGCGCCCGCCTTCCAGCACCGGCACGGCATCGACCTGTTCATCGGCCAGCATCGGCAGCAGTGCGGCCATCGGCGTGGACAGCGTGGCGCGCGGGCCAGAGACCTCCATGATGTCGCGCGCCAGAACCGGGGCAGTGCTGTCGCGCGACAGCAGGCGGTTCAGCGTCGGGCCAAAGCGGCGGTTCAGCCGGTTTGCCTCGGTTCGGGCCTGACTGATCAGGTGGCTCTGGAAGATCAGACCCAGGAACTGGCCATCCTCCGCAACCACCGGCAGCGAGGCGAACTTGTGGCGGTCGAACAGCTCGGCAACCACGGCCAGCCTTGCGTCCGGGCCAAGCGTGATCAGGTTGCGCGACATGATGTCGGCGGCGCACAGCGGGCCGGTGCGGTGGGTTGCCGCCTGCAACTCGGCCGCGCCGATCAGCCGGGCCAGATCCTCGACCCCCATGTTGAACGACTGCCGATAGCGATCCAGAAGGTCGGTCAACTCGGTCTCGGTCAGGCCAAGGCGTTCCAACGGCGCCGGGTCGTGGGTGCCATGGCGGTTCGCATCGTCGAAGTGCCGGAACGGATAGCGGCGCCCGGTCAGCCGGGCATAGGCAATGGCAATCAGCACCAGGGCCAGCGTACCCGTCGCAACCGGTGTCAGCGCGAACCAGAAGCCCAACGCGCGCGCGGCGTCGGGGTTCATCGCAATGGTCATCGCAACCGCACCGGCAGGTGGATGCAAGGCGCGGGCGGCGATGGTGGCGCTAAGGGCAAGGCCGACGGCCAGCGCAATCCGCAGGCCGGGATCGTCCACCACCAGGCAGACCGCCACCCCCACCAGCGCGGCAAGCGTATTGCCGACAACCGCCGACCACGGCTGCGCCAGGGGGCTGTTGGGCAGTGCAAACAGCAAGACCGAGGTCGCGCCGAACGGGGCCACCAGATACAGCCCCAATTTCAGGTCCACGGCGGGCGACAGGATGAACAGCCCCGTCAGCCCCAGGCCGATCAGCGCCCCCAGTCCCGCGCGCAAAGCCTCGGTTGGCGATGTATGGGCAACGGCGGGGCCGAAGGAACGCAGGAAATGCAGCATGTCGCCCCTCGCAGAAAACCGGCGGGCAAGATTTCAGCGAAGCGGCGGGGATGCAAGGCCCGCAAGGGCCGTTGCAAAAGGTTCCCGCCAGCTCGGCAGACCGGTCACCCCGCGCTGCGCCTGCGCCAGTGCCGTATGGTGGCTAAAAACCTCGTCACCACAACATCTTGCGCCCCGCCTCAGGTTTGCCGTTTTCCGGCCCCGGAACCAACCCGAGTTTGATTCAATCCTGCAACACCTTCGCCGCGAAAGCGCCACGCCGCTGCGATTAACCTTAAGCATCGGTTGCCACCTCCGGCGAAAGAAGGCACAAATTGGGCAAGATTGAGGCAATCCGCCATAATGTGCGGGATATCGTTGGAACAAGGGCGCGGCATCGCATCGCGTTCGTCCATATCGAGGGTGCAAGGGCAGTGGTTTCGCGGCTGACCGGCGCAGCAGTGCGCGCGTTTCTGGTGATGGTGCTGGTCGCCACGCCCTCGGTGATCCTGCCGGGGATCGGGGCCGATACCAAGCAGATGGTCGCCCTGGTCGCCCTGTTCGCCGGCGCGCTGACCTTTGCCGAATACAACGCCGTCTACCCCAGCCTGGTCGAATTCCGCGATGCATCGCCCTTCAACCGCGTCCGCTTCCTGATGCTGTTCATCATCGTCTTCACCCTCTCGGTGATCTGCGCGGCCAAAAGCTCCGACGCCGCCTTTCCCCGCCTGTTCGAGGCGCTGGGCCTGATCATCGGCCATGCGATGGACTTTCCTTATTCCCCGGTCCGGCTGGCCACCATGATGATGACCGATGGCGCCTCGACCGATCAGGTTCTGGCCGTGCGCACCGCCGCCGGCACCGCCTATATCCTGTCGCTGGTGGCGCTGGCCTTCTTCGTGCTGGTGTTCAGGCTGGCCGCCTGGCCCGGCCACCAGCAGGCCTTCAACGTCTGGGTCAACCTGCCCACCTTCGAGCCCACCGCCGGTGGCGACATCGTCGACCGGCTGGAGCGTGACGGCCGCGTCAACCTGGCGCTGGGCTTCCTGCTGCCCTTCCTCATCCCGGCGATGGTCAGCCTGGCCTCGATCGGGTTCGAACCGCTGACCCTGACTTCGCCGCAAACCCTGATCTGGACAATGACCGCATGGGCCTTCCTGCCGGCCAGCCTTCTGATGCGTGGCATCGCCATGGGCCGCATCGCCACGATGATCCGCCTCAAGCGCGACGCCAATGTCGTGGTGCCGGGCGGGGCGGTCGCGGCGGTCTGATCCTGGCGCTGGCGCTGGCGCTGCTGCCCGTTGCGGCGGTGGCCGAGACCCTGCGCATCGCCACCTGGAACACCGACCTGTCGCGCGACGGCCCCGGCCTGCTGGTCGATGCCATCGACCGTGGCAAGGATCCGCAGGTCGAGGCGGCGCTGGCCGTTCTGGCCGCCCTTGATGCCGATGTGCTGCTGCTGACCTC
>JBATAV010000626.1:0-28037 GCA_049662025.1 Paracoccaceae bacterium
GCCGGTGGTTTCGGTGTCTAAGACGATCTCACGCATGGGCGCTCCGGCGAATGTCAGCGATCACATCTTTGACTGTGGAGCGGGCGGAGTCGAGAGTGAGCGTCTCGATGATGTAGTCGGCGCGGGCACGCTTGTCGGCGTCAGGCATCTGGCGAGCGAGAAGCGTCTCTAACATGGCTTCGGACATGGTTCTGCGGGCCAGGAGGCGGGTACGCTGCATCTCTGCCGGGGCGGTGATGACCGCGACGGCGTCGCATTGGGTTTCGGCGCCAGTCTCAAATAGCAGCGGGATATCGAGCAGCACGATGTCGGCTTTGGCGGCCGCCAGAAAGGCGGCGCGGTCGGCGGCGACAAGCGGGTGGACGAGTGCGTTCACCCGGTCAAGCACGGCGGGGTCGGCGGCGATCAGGGCGCGCAGGGAATCGCGGTTGACCGAGCCATCGGTGGCCATTGCCAGCGGAAAGGCCTGCGCGATAGCAGCGGCTGCGGTCCCGCCGGTGGCATAGAGTCGGTGAACGGTGGCGTCGGCGTCCCAGACGGGGATGCCTTCGGCCGCGAACATGGCAGCAGTGGTCGATTTGCCCATGCCGATGGAGCCGGTAAGGCCAAGGCGAAAAGTCATGCGGAGAAGACCGCGTGGCGCGTGGCCTCGTCAACATCCGGGCGCTGGCCGAACCAGCGTTCAAAACCGGGCGCGGCTTGGTGGAGAAGCATGCCAAGGCCATCGACCACGGTGCAGCCGATTTCTTCGGCCTCGATCAGCAGTTGGGTTTTCAAGGGCGTGTAGACCAGATCTGTGACCAGGGCGCGGGGGTTCAGCGCATCCAGCGGCACGCGGAAGTCGGGCTTTCCGGTCATGCCCAGCGAAGTGGTGTTCACCACGGTGGTGCAATCTTCGATCATGTTGCCCGCCTGCACCCATTCATGCACCACGATCTTGGCGCCGAAGTCCGACCGCAAGGCCTCGGCTCTAGGCCTTGTGCGGTTGGCCAGGCGGATTTCAGGCACGCCCACTTCGATCAGGGCGGCGATAACGGCGCGGGCGGCGCCACCGGCACCAAGGACGGCGGCGGGCCCGGCGTGCGGGTTCCACTGCGGGGCGTTCTGACGCAGGTTGGCAATGAAGCCCGATCCGTCGGTGTTGTCGGCGTGAATCTTGCCATCCTTGCGGAAGATCAGGGTGTTCGCGGCGCCGATCAGGGCGGCGCGGTCGGTGATGATGTCAGCGACCTGAAGAATGGCTTCTTTATGCGGGATGGTGACATTCACGCCTACAAACCCCATCCGGGGCAACATGTGAACCACGTCCGAGAGATCGGCGGGGGCCACGTCGATCGGGATGTAATGCCCCTTCAATCCATAGCGGCGCAGCCAATAGCCGTGCAGCGCGGGGCTGCGGCTATGGGCGATGGGGTGGCCAAGAACGCCAGCCAGGGGGATACGCGGGTAGTCGGTCATGCCGGGATGAGTCCTCGGGTTGCAAGATAGGATAACAGCGGTAGAAGCGGCAGCCCAAGAATGGTGAAGTGGTCGCCTTCGACGGCGGAAAACAGCCGGATGCCCTCTTCCTCCAGCTTGTAGCAGCCGACGGCGTGGCGGATGCTGGGCCAGTTGCGGGCAAGGTAGTCGTCCAGATAAGCGTCGGAAAAGGCGCGCATCGTCAGGCGGGCCTCGCCGACATGGCGCCAGACGGGTTCGCCGTTTTCAAAAAGCACTGCGGCAGACAACAGGCGGTGAGTCTGGCAACGCATGGTGCGCAACTGGTCGCGGGCGTCATCGACGGATTCCGGCTTGGCGAAAAGACGGCGATTCATCTCCAGCACCTGGTCACAGCCGAGAATCAGAGCGGCGGGGTTCTTCTCGGCGATCTTGCGGGCCTTCATCTCGGCCAGGGTATCAGCCAGATCGCGCGGGGTGGCGCCCTCGGCCAGCATCGCGGCGCGGATGGTATCTTCATCGATTCGCGCGGGGCGCGCTTCGACGGGAATTCCGGCGGCTCGGAACAGCTGAAGACGGATTTCCGAGGCAGAGGCGAGAAAGATCATTGGGGGCCGTTCTGGGGATATCAGCGCTTTGTTCCTGAGCGCCGGGTTGGGGCAAATGGCGACCTTCGGACCGGAGCCAGAAAGCGCGGAAGTTCGTGCCCAGATATCCCGCTGGGGATGGGCTTGTCACTGGGCTTGGGACAGCGCGGTTTGGGCGGTGTTTTTCCACGGTGGGGCGTTGTGGGTATGATTTGTTCCACTTGGCGTATATGTCTTTGTTTTATATGTAATATTCCTGAGTTCCAATATGGAGTTTACGTTTCTCCCGATGTTTTCCACAACGTCGGCAGGCTGTGGATGGCGCGCGGGAGAAACCGGGAAATCCAGTTTTCCACAGGGCCAACAACATCATCTTTCAAAGATTCTTTCCTTATTTAAGTAGAAGAAGGGGGCGCACGGCGCACCTTACTGCCTGATTGACTTTACCCGCCGTGATGACTAGGTCAGCGCTTGCAGGGCCGTCCGGTCCATCGCGTTTCCCTTCCCAAGATGACTGTCGGGTGCCTCAGGGCCGCCCGTGACGCAAGGATATACGG
This sequence comes from Paracoccaceae bacterium, assembly GCA_049662025.1. Classification (GTDB taxonomy): domain Bacteria; phylum Pseudomonadota; class Alphaproteobacteria; order Rhodobacterales; family Rhodobacteraceae; genus Pseudogemmobacter. The sequence goes on from JBATAV010000626.1 coordinate 2,582, forward strand.
CATGACCGAACGGTTGAACCTTTCTGATCTCAAGGCAAAGACCCCGGCCGACCTTCTGGCGATGGCCGAAGAGTGGGAGATTGAGAACGCGCCCTCGATGCGCAAGGGCGAGATGATGTTCCAGATCCTGAAGGAACATGCCGAGGAGGGCTTCGAGATCGGCGGCGATGGCGTGCTGGAAGTGCTGCAGGATGGCTTTGGCTTTCTGCGCAGCCCCTCGGCCAACTATCTGCCCGGTCCTGATGATATCTATGTGTCGCCCGATATCCTGCGGCAGTTTTCCTTGCGGACTGGCGATACGATTGAAGGCGTGATCGCGGCGCCGAAGGAGAATGAAAAGTATTTCTGCATGACAATGGTCACGCGGATCAACTTTGACGACCCTGAAAAGGCCAAGCACAAAGTTCATTTCGACAATCTGACGCCGCTTTACCCTGATGAGCGGCTGAAGATGGAAGTTGAGGATCCGACGATCAAGGACCGCTCGGCCCGAATCATCGACCTGGTCGCGCCGATCGGCAAGGGTCAGCGCGGGCTGATCGTGGCGCCGCCGCGGACGGGCAAGACGGTGCTGTTGCAGAACATCGCCCACTCCATCGCCACCAACCACCCGGAGTGCTATCTGATCGTTCTGCTGATCGATGAACGCCCCGAGGAAGTGACCGACATGCAACGCAGCGTGAAGGGCGAGGTTGTATCCTCGACCTTCGACGAGCCGGCAACGCGGCACGTGGCTGTGGCGGAAATGGTGATCGAGAAGGCCAAGCGACTGGTTGAGCACAAGCGCGACGTGGTGATCTTGCTGGATTCGATCACCCGTCTGGGTCGGGCGTTCAACACGGTGGTGCCGTCATCTGGCAAGGTGCTGACAGGGGGTGTGGATGCCAATGCGCTGCAACGCCCGAAGCGGTTCTTCGGTGCGGCGCGAAATATTGAAGAAGGCGGCTCGCTGACCATCATCGCCACCGCGCTGATCGACACCGGCAGTCGAATGGACGAAGTGATCTTTGAAGAATTCAAGGGCACCGGCAACAGCGAAATCGTGCTGGACCGCAAGGTTGCCGACAAGCGCGTCTTCCCGGCGATGGATATCCTGAAATCCGGGACCCGGAAGGAGGACCTGCTGGTGGACAAGGCTGATCTGCAGAAGACTTATGTGCTGCGGCGCATCCTGAACCCGATGGGCACGACGGATGCGATCGAATTCCTGATTGGCAAGCTGAAGCAAACCAAGTCGAACGGCGAATTCTTCGAGTCGATGAACACCTGATCCGAGTGAAGGGATGCGCGACACGATCTTTGCGCTGGCCTCGGCCCGCGGGCGGGCAGGCGTTTCCGTTTTGAGGGTTTCCGGGCCGAAGGCCTGGGCCGCGTGTCGAGCGTTGTGCGGCGATGTGCCGACACCACGGCGGGCGGCCTTGCGCAACATACTGTGGTTGGGCGAACTGATCGACCAAGCACTGGTGATTGCGTTCGCCGAGAAAGCCAGCTTCACTGGCGAACAATCGGTTGAGTTTCAGTTGCATGGCAGCCAGGCCGTGTTGTCTGCAGTGCTGTCTGCTCTTGGCTCGCTGGAGGGCCTGCGAATGGCAGAGGCCGGCGAATTCACCAGGCGCGCGCTGGAAAACGGTCAACTGGACCTTGCGCAAGTCGAGGGGCTTGCCGATCTGATCGACGCGGAGACGGAGGCACAGCGAAAACATGCGATGACGCTGATGGCCGGGAAGTTGCGCGCTCTGGCCGAGAGGTGGCGACTCGATCTGGTTCGGGCGGCGGCTTTGCTGGAGGCGACGATCGATTTCGTCGATGAGGATGTGCCCATTGACGTCGCCCCTGAAGTTCTCGGTCTCGTGTCAGGCGTCGTTGTTGATCTGAAGGCCGAAGTGGCCGGGTTCGGGGCAGCGGAGCGGTTGCGCGACGGGTTCGAAGTGGCGCTCGTGGGTCGACCGAATGCGGGAAAGTCTACCCTTTTGAATGCCTTGGCGGGTCGAGACGCGGCAATTACCTCGACCGTCGCGGGGACGACACGGGACGTTATCGAAGTGCGAATGGCGATTCGCGGCCTGCCTGTGACAATTCTGGATACAGCCGGCTTGCGGGAAACCGACGATGAGATCGAGCGTATCGGCATTGAGCGGACGGTCGCGCGAGCAACAGCTGCGGATCTGCGCGTGTTTCTGCTGGACGAAACGGCGGGTATACCGTTGCTGGCTGAAAGGCGCGGAGATTTGCGCGTGCAGGGAAAAGCGGATGTCGTGGCTGGGGGCGGCGGTCTGGCAGTATCGGGCAAAACGGGGGATGGACTGGCGGAACTTGTCGATGCAATCGGGGCTGTGCTTGAAATGCGGTGTGCTGGAGCAGCGACAATCAACCGGTCACGCCATCTGGACGCGGTGTCGCGCACGATTTGCGCTTTGGAAACAGCATTGGATGAAGTAGGAGTTGGGTCCGAGCGAGTGGAACTTGCTGCGGAATCGATGCGACAAGCCATTCGCGCCTTGGACGGTCTTATCGGCCATGTGGATGTGGAGGACTTGCTTGCAGAGATATTCTCCAGCTTTTGCGTCGGGAAGTGAGGGTGTTTCACGTGAAACATTTTGATGTCATCGTTGTGGGTGGCGGGCACGCGGGCGCAGAGGCGGCAGCGGCCGCATGTCGTATGCAAGCGCGAACGGTGCTTGTAACGATGCGCGCCGACAAGATTGGCCTGATGTCCTGCAATCCGGCGATTGGCGGGCTGGGAAAAGGCCACCTTGTGCGCGAAGTGGATGCTCTGGACGGCCTGATGGGGTGCGCGGCGGATAGAGCTGGAATCCAGTTTCGGCTGCTGAACAGGCGGAAAGGGCCCGCCGTTCAGGGCCCGCGCACGCAAGCGGATCGAAAGCTGTACCGACTGGCCATTCAAGACATGCTGAACCAGGAAGAAAACTTGGTCATTCTGGAAGGAGAAGTGGCTGAGCTGATAGTCGAAAACGGAACTGCTCAGGGTGTTGTGCTGGCCGATGGCAGCTGCATCAGGGCGCACGCTGTGGTTTTGACGACGGGCACGTTTTTGAACGGAATTCTGCACGTTGGCGACAAGAGGGCGTCCGGCGGGCGGGTGGGCGACGCGGCGTCGGTTCGGCTGGCGCAGCAGATTGCAGGGCTGGGGTTGATGCTCGGGCGCTTGAAGACCGGCACGCCACCGCGGCTGGACGGGAAGACGATCAATTGGACGCGGCTGGAAATGCAGCCCGCCGATGACCAGCCTGTAATGCTGTCGTTCCTGAACAAATCCCCGATCGCGCGGCAAATTTCCTGTGGGGTCACGCATACCAGTGAGCGAACGCATGACATCATCCGGAAAAATCTGTCGAAATCCGCCATATACGGTGGATTCATCGATGGTGTCGGGCCGCGCTATTGCCCGTCGATCGAAGATAAGGTTGTGCGTTTTGCCGAAAAGGAAAGTCACCAGATCTTCTTGGAGCCGGAGGGCCTGGACGATGACACTGTCTACCCGAACGGCATTTCCACCTCGCTACCGGCCGATGTACAGGAGGCCTATGTTCACACAATTGTCGGCCTCGAATCGGCTGTGGTCACACAACCTGGCTACGCCATCGAATATGACTATCTCGACCCGCGCGAGTTGCGCCTGACGCTGGAAGCCAAGGCGATGGCCGGTCTGTTTCTGGCCGGGCAAATCAACGGCACCACGGGGTATGAGGAAGCGGCCGCGCAGGGGCTTGTTGCGGGCCTGAACGCAGCTGCGCAAGCGCTGGGAAGAGACAGCGTTCAGTTCAGCCGAACGAACAGCTATGTTGGGGTAATGATTGACGATCTGACGCGACGTGGGGTGACGGAGCCCTATCGAATGTTCACCTCGCGAGCTGAATTCAGACTGTCCTTGCGCGCCGACAACGCAGATCAACGCCTGACGCCGATTGGTGTGAAGGTGGGGTGTGTCACCGAAGCGCGGCGGCGCGCTTTTCAGGAGAAACACGACGCCTTGCTGAACGCAATGGAGTTTCTCCGCGAAGCGACGTTCTCGACCAAGGACCTGCGAGGGTCCGGCTTTGTGGTCAGTCAGGACGGCGCGCGGCGGACTGCGCTGGATCTGATGGCCATGCCAGATTATTCCGGTACCAAGCTTGACGCGTTGCTGAAGTCTCCGTTCGACTGGCCCGCAGATATCCGGCGCCAGGCCGAAACCGAAGCTTTGTACGCGCAGTATTCGGAGCGCCAGCAAGCCGATGTCGAAGAATTGCGCCGGTCCGAGGCGACGGTGATCCCGGCCGGCTTCGACTATTCCGAGCTTTCCGGATTGTCCACCGAGTTGAAGACCAAACTCCTGCGCATAAGGCCGGAAAGCATCTATCAGGCGGGGCAAATTGAAGGAATGACTCCAGCTGCAATCACATTGATTCTTGCCAATCTCCGTAAAATGGCTGGTCGCCAGTCGGCAATCTGAGTTTATGTGATGGATGTCCTGAGAGAACTGGCGCTGAGCCCTGGCGCGATAGAAAGATTGCACCAGTTTCAGGGGTTGATCGAAAAATGGACACCTCGGATAAATCTCGTCGCGAAGTCGACGGTCGCCGAGATCTGGCCACGGCACATCGTCGATTCAGCGCGTTTGTGCCTTGTGCCGGTGCCTTCGCTTCGACTTTGGGCAGACTTGGGCGCCGGCGCGGGGCTTCCCGGCATCGTCGTGGCGGTGATCTTGCAGGAAAAGGCACCGGAGGCCCGCGTGATATTGGTGGAATCGGACCTGCGAAAAGCCACGTTTCTGCGGGAGGCCGCGCGAAAACTGAGTCTGTCGGTCGAGGTGCGGAGTGAGCGGGCGGAAAAGCTGGTACCGATTGGCGCGGATGTTGTTTCGGCCCGTGCTTTGGCCAGCCTGGATGTGCTTTGCGGCCTTGGTCAACGACACATGGCGCCAAATGGCTTGTGTTTGTTTCCGAAGGGAGAGCGGTTCGGCGAAGAAGTGAAGAATGCGCGTCAGAACTGGCGGTTCGATCTGGAGGCGCGGGAGAATCTGGACCATAAGGGGTCTGCCCTGCTTGTGCTGAGGAACCTGTCCCGTGCTGTCTGACCCGAATTCCGGCGAGCTGAAGCCGCCCGGCCACGTTATCGCGATTGCCAACCAGAAGGGTGGTGTCGGCAAGACAACAACGGCCATCAACCTTGCGGCCGGTCTGGTTGAACTGGGGTTTCGAGTGCTTCTGGTGGATCTTGATCCGCAGGGAAATGCCTCGACCGGGCTTGGTGTGGCGGCGGCAGATCGAGCCGTGACGTCATATGATCTGCTATTGTCCGAAGCGCCGCTAGAGACTGTGATTCGCCGCACAAAAATCGATAACCTCTGGATTTCGCCTGCAAATTCCGATCTAGCCTCTGCCGACATTGACCTTGTGTCAAATGAAAAGCGCAGCTTTTTGTTGCACGATGCACTGCGCCAGCCGGGCATGGATCGATTCGGGTTCGACGTCATACTGATCGATTGCCCGCCATCACTCAGCCTGCTGACGGTGAACGCCCTGGTGGCCGCGCATTCGGTACTTGTGCCACTGCAAAGCGAGTTTTTTGCACTGGAGGGTTTGTCGCAGTTGCTGCTGACGATCCGCGATGTGCGAAGGTCGGCCAATCCTGATTTGCGGATCGAAGGGGTTGTGTTGACCATGTATGACGGGCGCAACAACTTGTCCCAGCAGGTTGAGGCGGATGCCCGAGAGAACCTGGGCGAGTTGGTCTTCAAATCGGTGATACCGCGCAATGTGCGGGTCAGTGAGGCGCCGTCGCACGCCTTGCCGGTGACGGCGTATGATTCGGCCTCGCGCGGGGCCGAAGCCTATCGGGCGCTGGCTGGCGAAGTTGCCGCACGATTGACGCGCTGAGGGATAGGGGCAAAACATGGAAAAGAAGCCGGAAAAGAAGGGCTTGGGGCGCGGCCTATCAGCGCTGATGTCGGACGTGAACCTGGGCCCGGCGTCGGAAAGCGCGCCGCGACGGGCGGATACGCGGCTGGCCGTAGAAAAACTGCGGCCAAATCCACTGCAGCCGCGCAAAGATTTTGACGCCGAGTCGCTGCAATCTCTGGCCGATTCGATCCGTCAGAAGGGTGTGATCCAGCCGCTGATCGTGCGGCCCGTTGGCGATGGGTACGAGATTGTCGCCGGCGAACGCCGATGGCGAGCGGCGCAGATGGCGCAAAGCCATGATGTTCCCGTGGTCATCCGAGATTTGAACGACACCGAAGTCCTTGAAATTGCTATTATCGAGAACATCCAGCGTGAGGATCTGAACGCCATCGAAGAGGCCCTTGGGCTGCGGCAGCTGATGGACAGGTTCGGCCACACCCAGGAAAAGGTTGCCGAAGCGCTGTCGAAAAGCCGCAGCCATATCGCCAATCTTCTGCGGCTTCTGACCTTGCCGGAGTCGGTGCAGCAACTGGTGCGTGTGGCCGAGTTGTCGGCAGGCCACGCGCGCGCCCTGATCAACAGCGCAGATCCCGAAGCGCTGGCGCGCACGGTGGTTCAGCGCGGGCTGTCGGTGCGTGAGACTGAGAAACTGGTTCGCGACGCCGGAGAGACCCGGACCAGGGAGGCCAGAAGAGGCCCTAACCCGGCGCCGGAAAAAGATTCCGACACAAGGGCGCTGGAGGCCGATCTGTCGGCGCATCTGGGCATGTCGGTGCAGATTGACATGCAGGGCGGAGAATCGGGCGCAGTGACGGTGCGGTACAAGACGCTGGATGACCTGGACAGGCTGTGCCAGGCGCTTTCTTCGGCGGGGCTGGCGACGTAGTCTTCAGTCGGCCGCCAGCTCCAGCAACAGACGGTTCAGCACAAGCCGACCCGCAGGTGTGGCCACAAGCTGCGCATAGCGGTGGACCAGAAATCCATCTTGAATCAATGACTTAATCCGCTCTCCCGGCAGAGGATAGCCGCGAAGGCGGGTAAAGCGCGCCAGATCGCAACCTTCGGACAGGCGCAGCGACATCATCAGGTATTCAATCGCCCGGTCATTGTCTGTCAGCCGCTCACGCGGAGACTCGCCGGACCTGAGGGAACGCACGGCGCTTAGCCACTCTTCAGGTCCACGGTGCGTGCTGGTGGCGTAGCGGCCCGAGGGCAAGGTAAGCCGCCCGTGAGCCCCAGGGCCAATGCCGGCGTAGTCACCCATCCGCCAATAGACCAGGTTGTGACGGGATTCTGCGCCCGATTTGGCGTAGTTGGAGACTTCGTAGGCCGCCAGCCCGGCTTCGGCGCATTGCGCGGTGGTCTGGTCATACATCGCAATGGCCAAGTCTTCGTCGGGCAATCCGCGCAGCTTGCCTTCGGCGAAGAGGCGGCCAAAGGCCGTTCCCTCCTCGATCGTCAACTGGTAGAGCGACAGATGGTCGGGGGCCAGGTCAAGGATGCGGCCAAGTTCTTCCCGCCAGGACGGCAGGGTCTGGTCCTGCCGGGCATAGATCAGATCGCAACTCACGCGATCGAAGGTGTTGCGCGCCAGGGACAGCGCGACGAGGGCTTCATCGGCCGTGTGCTGACGTCCGAGACGGCGGAGATCACCGTCGTCAAGGGATTGGATTCCCAGGGACAAACGATTCACACCAGCCTTGCGGTAACCCAGGAAGCGGTCGGCTTCGACCGATGTCGGATTGGCCTCCAGGGTGATTTCCACATCATTGGCCAACGACCAGCGGGCCGCGATCCGGTCAAGGACGGCGGCAACGAGAGACGGTTCCATCAGGGACGGCGTGCCACCGCCGAAAAAGACCGAACGGACGACTCGCGGGCCGGTTTCAGTTGCCGTCCGGTCGATCTCGGCCAAATAGGCGGATTGCCAATCGGCCTGGTCAACCGTCGCGCGGACATGGCTGTTGAAGTCGCAGTAGGGGCATTTGGCCTTGCAGAACGGCCAGTGGACGTAAACGCCAAACCCGCCAAGCTGCCAATCCTCGACGGATGCGGATTTCACGTGAAACACGCTTTCAACAGCGCATCGACGGCCTTGCCTCGGTGGCTGATCGTGTTCTTTTCCACTTCGGACATCTGCGCGAAGGTGATGGAGTGGCCATCGGGTTGGAACATCGGATCGTAGCCATGGCCTTCTGCGCCACGGCAGGGCCAGACAAGCATGCCCGAAGCGACGCCCTCGAAGGCCTCTTCGTGGCCGTCGGGCCAGTGAAGCAGCAAAGTGCAGCGGAACTGCGCCGTGCGTGGCAATGGCGCCTTGACGGAGTCGAGCAGGGCCCAGGTCTTCTCCATCGCCATGCCGAAATCGCGGCCCGAGGGAGTTGCGGCCCAATCGGCCGTGTAGACACCTGGCGCGCCGCCGAGGGCATCGACGGTCAGACCCGAATCGTCGGCCAAGGCGGGCAAGCCCGTGGCCCGAGAGGCCGCGCAGGCCTTGATGCGGGCGTTGCCGATGAAGGTGGATTCGGTTTCCTCGGGTTCGGCCAAGCCAAGATCGGCTGCTGAGACGCAGGTCACGTTCAGCGGTGCCAACAGGGCGGCAAACTCCTGCAGTTTGCCCCGGTTGTGGCTGGCGATGACCAGCTTGCCGCCGGAGAACCGCCGAGTCATGCCGAAACGGCGGCCTTCTGCGCCGCAACAAGATCGGCCGTGCCCTTGGCGGCCAGCGCCAGCAAAGTGATCAGGTCATCGGTCGAGAAAGGCGCACCTTCGGCTGAGGCTTGAACTTCGACCAGCCGGCCCTTGCCCGTCATCACGAAATTGCCATCGGTCCCGGCCGAGGAGTCCTCGTCATAGTCCAGGTCCAGCACAGTTTGACCGGCGTAGATGCCGCAGGAAATGGCGGCAACATGGTCGGTGATCGGATCGCCGAGGACCAGCCCCTTCTTGATCAGGTGGTCGACGGCCAGCCGCAAGGCTACCCATCCGCCAGTGATCGCGGCACAGCGGGTGCCGCCATCGGCCTGGATCACATCGCAGTCGATCACGATCTGGCGTTCGCCCAAGGCGCTGCGATCCACAACGGAGCGCAGGCTTCTACCGATAAGTCTTTGAATCTCTTGAGTTCTTCCAGATTGTTTGCCGGCAGCGGCCTCACGTCGGCCACGGGTGTGGGTGGCGCGGGGCAGCATGCCATATTCGGCGGTGACCCAGCCCATGCCGGTGTTGCGCAGGAAGGGTGGCGGTGTGTCTTCGACCGAGGCGGTGCACAATACATGGGTGTCGCCCATCCGGATCAGGCAAGACCCTTCGGCATGGCGTGCGGCGCCGGTTTCGATCGAGATGGCACGCAGTTGATCGAGGGTTCTGCCAGAGGGTCGCATCGGATATCCTTTCCTGAGCTGGGGTGTGGCCCGGTTGTGGGGGCCTGATATGCCGCGTAAGGCGGGCCATGCAACCCCGATTGACGCGCGGCGCCACAAGGCCTCTATTTCCTTGATACCTTTGAGTATGACACAGGCATGGCCCACGGATCGAAATTACTGACCGAGATGACGGACCGTTCACGCGAGGTGTTCCGCCGCGTCGTCGAGGGTTATCTGGAAACCGGTGAACCGGTTGGGTCGCGCACGCTGACGCGGACGATGCACGAACATGTTTCGGCCGCGACAATCCGCAATGTCATGCAGGACCTTGAGTTTATGGGACTTCTGGACAGCCCGCATGTCTCGGCCGGGCGGGTGCCGACGCAACAGGGGCTGCGGCTGTTCGTGGACGGATTTCTGGAGACCGGAGCGCTGGCCGTGGCGGACCGGGAAAGAATCGATGCAACGCTGGGGTCGAACGATCAGGACGTGGCGGCGTTGCTGGATCATGTCGGCACGGCCCTTTCGGGGATCACGCGGGGGGCCAGCATCGTTCTGACACCCAAGCATGAGGCGCCGATCAAGCATATCGAGTTCGTCAGTCTCTCCGCCGAGCGGGCTTTGGTGGTTCTGGTCTTTGCCGATGGCCAAGTCGAGAATCGGTTGTTTCGCCCGCCACCGGGGCAAACCCCGTCGTCGATGCGCGAGGCGGCAAATTTTCTGAACGCGCTGGCCGAGGGGCGGACGATGTCCGACCTGCGCGGAATGATGGGGGCCGAAATCTCGCAGCGGCGGCAAGAGATCGATTCGCTGGCGCGGGAATTGGTGGAAAGCGGGATGGCAGTCTGGGAGAATGCGGGCGAAACTTCGGAGCGGCTGATCGTGCGGGGGCGGGCAAACCTGCTGGAGGGCGCCACGGAGACCGATGTGGACCGGATCCGCGGCCTGTTCGACGATCTGGAGCGCAAGCGCGACATCGCGGAATTTCTGGATCTTGCCGAGGAAGGTGACGGCGTGCGCATTTTCATCGGCTCAGAGAACAAACTCTTTTCACTTTCGGGTTCCTCTCTGGTGGTTTCTCCCTATATGAACGCTGACCGAAAGATCATCGGGGCAGTCGGCGTGATCGGGCCGACGCGGCTGAACTATGGGCGCGTCGTTCCGATTGTCGACTACACCGCGCAGCTTGTCGGGCGGCTCATCGCCGACCGTGGACGCGTCTGACGCGAAGGCAAGGAACAGGAAACATGACGCAGGACCAGTCAGCGGAAAGCAATGCTGACCTTCCCGATCTGGAAGAATTCATCAGTGGCGACCCCATGGTGGAAGAGATCGAGGCGCTGAAGGCAGAGCGCGACGAGTTTCGCGACAGGTTCATGCGCGCCTTGGCGGACGCAGAGAACAGCCGGAAGCGGGCGGATCGCGACCGGCGCGAGGCCGAGCAATACGGCAGCACCCGCTTGGCGCGCGATCTGTTGCCGGTGTTCGACAACCTCACCAGGGCGCTGAACGCGATTCCCGAGGAAAGTCGGGCCGCTTCGTCCGCGCTGATTGAGGGCGTGGAGTTGACGCTGCGCGAGCTGACCAGTGTGATGACCAAACATGGCGTCGTGCCGATTTCGCCCGCAGTGGGCGAGATGTTCGATCCGCAGATGCATCAGGCGATGTTCGAGGCGCCTCTGCCGGGCACCAGGGCTGGCCAGATCATCCAAGTGATGACCGAAGGATTCCTGCTCTATGACCGGCTGCTGCGGCCGGCGCAGGTCGGGGTTTCTTCCACTCCCGGCTGATCACCCATGGCTGGCAGCAGGGGCGCTGCCCGGGACCGCGGAGTACTTGAGCCAAGATGAAGCTGGATCAGAGCAGCGACTTCAGGTCGTAGATCAGGCGCAGGGCCTCGATGGGCGAAAGCTCGTCGGGGACCAAGTCCCTCAGGCGGTCTTCAACAGCGCTTCTTTGCGTTTTTGGCGCGGCGGCGGCGGTGGCGCGGAAAAGCGGCAGGTCGTCGAGCAGGGCTGCCGGTTTGCCGCCATCGCGGTCGCCCTTTTCCAGCGTCTCCAGCACCAGTTTGGCGCGATCAACGACCGATTGTGGCAGGCCTGCCAGCCGGGCGACCTGGACGCCATAGCTGCGATCGGCGGCGCCTTTGTGGACTTCGTGCAGGAAGATGACATCCCCGTCCCACTCCTTGACGGCGACGGTAGCGTTTTCGACACCTCGCAGTTTGCCCGCCAGGGCGGTCATCTCATGGTAATGGGTGGCGAAGAGCGCGCGGCAGCGGTTCTGGTCGTGCAGGTGTTCCAGCGTGGCCCAGGCGATGGACAGACCGTCATAGGTGGCGGTTCCTCGGCCGATTTCGTCAAGGATGACAAGGGCGCGGTCGTCGGCCTGGTTCAGGATGGCAGCGGTTTCCACCATTTCCACCATGAAGGTCGATCTGCCACGGGCAAGATCGTCTGACGCACCAACGCGGGAGAAAAGCTGGCTGACAAGGCCGATATGGGCGGAAGCCGCGGGGACATAGCTGCCCGCTTGTGCCAGAAGTGCGATCAGGGCGTTCTGGCGCAGGAATGTGGATTTGCCGGCCATGTTGGGGCCGGTGAGCAGCCAGATGGCGGGAGTGTCGCCCGAGGTCAGGGCGCAGTCATTGGCGACGAAGGGTTGGCCAGCGCGCTTCAGGGCGCGTTCGACAACCGGGTGGCGGCCCGCGGTGATCTGGAAGGCGCGAGAGGCGTCGATTTGCGGTTCGGTCCAGCCCTCGGCGGCGGCATGGTCGGCCAAGGCAGCGGCGAGGTCGATCTCGGCCAAGGCACGGGCAGCGGCGCTGATGGGGCCGGATTGCTCAAGTATGGCGGCCTTGAGGCCGTCATAGTGACGCTTTTCGATTTCCAGTGCGTGGTTGGCAGAGTTGAGGATGCGGGTTTCCAGATCGTTCAGGGCGAGGGTCGTGAAACGGACCTGCCCGGCGGTGGTCTGGCGATGGATGAAAAGGTCGGGGATCGATCGAAGACGGTCCTCGTGGGTGGCGGTGACTTCGATGAAATAACCCAGCACGTTGTTGTGCTTGATCTTCAGGCCCTGCACGCCGGTGCGCTCGATGTATTCGGCCTGCATTCGGCCAATCACCCCGCGGCCCTCGTCGCGCAAAGATCGCGTTTCGTCCAGTTCCGGGTCAAAACCGGTGGCGATGAAGCCGCCGTCGCGGGCGAGGAGGGGCGGCTCGGCGACCAATGCCTGATCGAGATGATCGACAAGGACTGTGTGGCCGAACAGGGCCTTGGCCGCTTCGGCCAGCAGATGTGGCGGATCGGTCAGTGTTGCGGCGATGGTCCCGGCCTGAGTCAGGCCAGCGCGGATGGCGGTCAGGTCGCGGGGGCCGGCGCGGTCAAGGGCGATGCGCGACAGGGCGCGGTCCATGTCGGGGACGCGCCGAAGGTGATCGCGCAGATCGTGGCGCAGGTTGCTTTGATCGAGGAGGTGTCGGACACATTCAAGCCGTGCGTGGATGGTGGGCAGGTCGCGCGAGGGGGCGGAGAGGCGGCGTTCCAAGAGGCGCGCGCCCGGAGCGGTGACGGTGCGGTCTATCGCCGAGAGGAGCGAGCCTTCGCGGCCGCCTTGAAGGGAGGCAGTAATCTCGAGGTTGCGGCGGGTTGCGGCGTCGATCTGGATGGAGCCGCCCTGGGTTTCCTTGACCGGAGGGCGAAGGAGGGGCAGGCGGCCGCGTTGGGTAAGGTCGAGGTAGTCGATCAGACCGCCCATGGCCGCCAATTCGGCGCGGCCAAAGTTGCCGAAGCCCTCCAGCGAGCCTACACCGAACAGGGCGCAGAGGCGTTTTTCCGCCCCGGTGCTGTCAAAGCTGGCGCGGGCGCGCGGGGTAAGGGCCGCACCAGATTCAGTCACCAATATTGCCAAACCCACGCCTTGGCCGTCGGGCACCAAGACCTCCTTCGGGGCGAGGCGGGCCAGTTCTGGGCCAAGGCGCGGCAGGGGGCACGGCATGACGCGGAATTCACCGGTGGAGATATCGGCCCAAGCCAGCGCAGATTCATCGCGCACTTCGGCGAAAGCGCAGAGGAAGTTGTGGCGACGGGCCTCGAGGAGCGAATCTTCGGTCAGCGTGCCGGGGGTGACCAGCCGCACGACATCGCGCTTGACGACGGATTTGGAACCGCGCTTTTTCGCCTCGGCCGGGTCTTCCAGCTGCTCGGCGATGGCAACGCGAAAGCCTTTGCGGATCAGGCTCAGCAGATAGCCCTCGGCGGAGTGGGCCGGGACGCCGCACATGGCGATGTCTTCGCCCAGATGCTTGCCGCGCTTGGTCAGGGCAATGTCCAGCGCCTCGGAGGCCGCGACGGCATCGTCAAAGAACATCTCGTAGAAATCGCCCATGCGGTAGAACAGCAGGGCGCCGGGGTTCTGCGCCTTGATCTGCAGATACTGCGCCATCATCGGCGTCACGGCGTCTTCGGTCATGCGTCCCCCACTGGTTACAACCCTACAAAACGCGCATGGCGGCGGAAAGGCTGTAATGAGTGCTTTTCAGCCGGGGGCGCGGCGGTCTATCACCCGCAGGGATTGCACACAGGATGGCCCCCTGATGACCCGGACGAAAATCACCCCCGAAGAGGCGCTTGCCTACCACCTGGAGCCGCGCCCCGGCAAATATGAGGTGGTCGCCACGACGCCGATGGCGACGCAGCGCGATCTGTCGTTGGCCTACAGCCCCGGCGTGGCGGTGCCGGTGCAGGCGATCGCCGATGATCCGGCGACGGCTTATGACTATACGGTCAAGGGCAACATGGTGGCGGTGATTTCCAACGGCACCGCCATTCTGGGGATGGGGAACCTTGGCGCGCTGGCGTCCAAGCCGGTGATGGAAGGCAAGGCGGTGCTGTTCAAGCGGTTCGCCGACGTGAACGCCATTGATATCGAACTGGACACCGAGGACCCGGAAGAGATTATCAAGGCGGTTTCCCTGATGGGCCCGACATTCGGCGGCATCAACCTTGAGGATATCAGGGCGCCCGAGTGTTTCATCATCGAAAGCCGACTGAAAGAGATCATGGACATTCCGGTGTTCCATGACGACCAGCACGGCACGGCGGTGATCTGCGCCGCCGGGCTGATCAACGCGCTGGAGCTCACAGGCAAGAAGATCGAAGATTGCCGGATCGTCCTGAACGGCGCGGGGGCTGCGGGGATTGCCTGTCTGGAGTTGCTGAAGTCCATGGGGGCGGCGCATGACAACTGCATCATGTGCGACACCAAAGGGGTGATCTGGCAGGGCCGGACCGAAGGCATGAACCAGTGGAAATCGGCCCATGCCGCCGTTACTCGCCTGCGCACGCTGGAAGAGGCGATGGTGGGGGCGGATGTGTTTCTGGGCGTTTCGGCCAAGGGTGCAGTGACGCCTGAAATGGTTTCCAGCATGGCGGAAAATCCGGTGATCTTCGCCATGGCCAACCCTGACCCCGAGATCACGCCGGAAGAGGCGCACGCGGTGCGGCCCGATGCCATCGTGGCCACCGGGCGCAGCGACTACCCCAATCAGGTGAACAACGTTCTGGGCTTTCCTTACCTGTTCCGGGGGGCGCTGGACATTCATGCACGCGCCATCAACGACGAGATGAAGATCGCCTGTGCCAGGGCCCTGGCCAAATTGGCGCGCGAAGACGTGCCGGACGAAGTGGCGATGGCCTATGGCCGCAAGCTTTCGTTTGGGCGCGATTACATCATCCCGACGCCCTTCGACCCCCGGCTGATCTATGTGATCCCTCCGGCGGTGGCCAAGGCCGGGATGGACACCGGCGTCGCCAGGCGGCCCATTGTCGACCTGCGCGCCTATGAAGCAGGGCTGAAGGCACGGATGGATCCGACCGCTAGCATTCTGCAGGGCATTCATGCGCGGGCCAAGGCGGCGCAGGCGCGGATGATCTTCGCCGAGGGAGACGATGCGCGGGTGTTGCGGGCCGCAGTGGCTTATCAGCGCGCGGGTCTGGGCAAGGCGCTGGTGGTGGGGCGCGAGGCGGATGTGAAGGAAAAGCTGGAGGCCGCGGGCCTGGCCGACGCGGTACGCGAGTTGGAGATTGTCAATGCCGCGAACACCCGGCATCTGGATGCCTACAAGGATTTCCTTTATGGCCGCCTGCAGCGGCAGGGCCATGACCGGCAAGATATTCACCGGCTGGCGGCGCGCGACAGGCATGTCTTTGCCGCCTTGATGCTGGCGCATGGGCACGGCGACGGGCTGGTCACGGGAGTCACGCGGAAATCGGCGCATGTGCTTTCTCTCATCAACACCGTCTTTGACGCCAAGGCGACCGATGGCGCCGTGGGGGTGACGGCGCTGTTGCACAAGGGGCGGATCGTGCTGATCGCCGATACGCTGGTGCATGAATGGCCCGATGAGAACGATCTGGCGACAATTGCGGTGCGGTCTGCCGGGGTGGCGCGGTCCCTGGGGCTGGAGCCGCGGGTGGCGTTCGTCAGTTTCTCGACCTTCGGCTATCCGGTCAGCGAGCGGGCGACGAAGATGCATCAGGCGGCGCGCGTGCTGGACGGGATGAAGGTCGATTTCGAATACGAAGGCGAAATGACCGTGGATGTGGCGCTGAACCCCGACCAGATGGCCGCCTACCCGTTCTGCCGACTGACCGGTCCTGCGAACATTCTGGTGGTTCCGGCGCGGCATTCGGCCAGCATCTCGGTCAAGCTGATGCAGGAAATGGCGGGGGCCACGGTCATCGGGCCGATTCTGACCGGGGTGAAGAAGCCGATCCAGATCTGCTCGACGAACGCCACGGTGAACGACATCCTGAACATGTCGGTCATGGCCGCCTGCAAGATCGGTTAGGTCAGAGCCGGAACTCTTGCTGCACGACCGGCTTTGCCGGAGAGGCGACAAGCCTCGATGGCTCGCGCCCCAACGTGCTGAGCGTCAGGCTCAGAAAAAGCGTAATCGCCAAGGCGGCTATGATTGACAGTCTTTCCATGGCGGGTCCTCCTGACGCCAACCTTGCCGCGGCAGGGAATTGCCGTCCAAACACCGTCGCGTGATCAGGCGGCAAGCGCGGATTGTTGCCATCGGTCAGTGGGCGAAGGCGGCTTCGGCCCCCCATAATTCCTTGACCCGCTGATCGCGGCCGCAGGCGTTGCGATAGAACTTGTAGGCGTTGGACTGCTTCTTCGGCCCGGCGCGGGTGATCACGATATTGCTGCCCTTGTAGTAGTCCTGATGGTAGTCCTCGGCCCTCCAGAAGGTCGAAGTGGCGCGCACCGGGGTGACAACCTTTTGTCCCAGCGCGGCCTGTGCCTCCGCGATGGCCGCAATGGCCGAAGCCTTTTGCGCCGGCGTAGAGACGAAAATCGCCGTCGTGTAGGCCCTGCCGCGGTCGCAGAACTGGCCGCCCGAATCGGTTACATCGACCGAGCGCAGGAACATGCGGATCAATTGATCATAGGAAATCACCGCATTGTCGAAGGTGATCTCGACCGCTTCGACGTGGCCTTCGTGATTGTCATAGGTCGGGTTTTGCAGGCTGCCGCCGGTATAGCCCGAGACAACGTCCTTTACGCCCGTCACCTTTTCAAAGTCGGCCTCGACGCACCAGAAACAACCACCGGCGACGATGGCCTTTTCAGTCTTGGCCAACGCGACGCCGGTCATGGCGGCCAGCGCCAGAATTGCTGTAAGAACGATCCGCATTGTCTGCCTCCCGTTTATGCTCGTCCTTTCGGCGCCGGATGCCGTTACGTTACGCCCCCCGAGCCGGATTGGATGACCGTTCACGGCATTGCGATGCAAGACTTGGTGGATCGGGCGATTCCATATTACGATCACCGGAGCCGATATTGCTGACGCTTTTTTCAGGAACCGAGATTATGGACCAGACCGCTTCTGCCCCGACCGAGGCTGCAGATCCTTCCGGCGATGCGCTGCAAGCCGCTTTGCCCGAGATTCGCCGCGCAAAGACCAATGGCATTGCCCTTTCCGTGCTGGCTATCGTGCTGGCTTGCATTGCGGCCTGGATTGCGACCGGATTGAAGAAGGATGCGGTGGTCTGGTCCTTGATGAGTCTTGTTGTGGGCGCCGTTATGGTCGGCGGAATCGGGTCATGGGTCCGCGGGCAGCATGAGCGGGCGGTCATGCCGATCATCGCCCAAGCCTTCGGCCTGTCCTATCAAAAGTCGCTGAAGACGTTTTATGACCGTTTGCCAAAGAACTTCATCCCGCTGGGGGGCAGACGATCGGTGGATGACATGATGTCGGGCACGGTCGCCGACCGCCGATTCAGTTTTGCCGAATGCAAAACTGAGACGGGGGGAAAGAACTCGTCCACGCTGTTCAGGGGGGTGGTGCTTGAGGCGCAGAGCAAGCCCGGCATGCCCGAATTCATCATTGCGTCGGAAAAGGAAACCAAGGGATTTCTGTTTTTCAAGGGCCATGTGCAGGTTGACGGCATGGTGATGGTGCATAGCATGACCGGACCGGATGGCCAGATCTACGGCCTGTGGGCAACGTCGGAAGACCCTTCCCGAACAAAAGGGCTGCGGGTGTTCATGGACAAGATCCTCGCGCTGGGCCCGCGCGTTCTGGGGCAATCGAGCCTGTATTCGCTGGTTTCAACCGGCAGCACCTATTACGTCAGCCTGCGCCATAGCCGTGATCTGTTCAAGATTGGCGGCATGTTTGCAAGCGAGGCGCAGGTGATGACCGATATCCGCGCCGCGGCCACGGAATTCGGCTATCCGGTAAGGCTGGTCACCGAAATCCTGCGAGCCGAAGAGGCGCTGGTCGTGGCCAGCTAGCCCTTTTTCGCCACGCGGGCGTTGCGGGTGGCGATCAGACGCAGACGCAAGCCGTTCAGACGGATGAAGCCCTCGGCGTCCTTCTGATCATAGGCACCGGCGTCTTCTTCAAACGTCACATGTTTTTCGCTGTACAGCGAATGATCCGACCAGCGCGCAACGGTGCGAGCAGAGCCTTTGTACAGCTTCACCCGGACAGTGCCGGTGACGTGTTCCTGCGACTTGTCGATCAGGGCCTGCAGCATTTCACGCTCGGGCGAGAACCAGAAACCGTTGTAAATCAATTCCGCATAGCGCGGCATGATCGAATCCTTCAGGTGGCCAGCGCCCGCGTCCAGAGTAATCTGCTCGATGCCGCGATGCGCCTCGAGCAAGATCGTGCCGCCTGGGGTTTCATAAAGCCCGCGCGATTTCATGCCGACAAAGCGGTTTTCTACCAGATCCAGCACGCCGATGCCGTGCTTGCCGCCGATGTCGTTCAGGGTGGCAAGGATGGTCGCGGGCGACATCGTCTGGCCATTTATGGCCACGGCATCGCCACGCTCGAAGGTGATTTCCACCATCTCGGCCTTGTCGGGGGCCTGTTCTACAGGGACGACGCGCTGATAGACAAACTCGGGTGCCTCGATGGCAGGGTCTTCCAGCACTTTGCCTTCGGAGGAGGTGTGCAGAAGGTTGGCGTCCACCGAGAACGGCGCTTCGCCGCGCTTGTCCTTGGCGATCGGAATCTGGTTCGCCTCGGCGAACTCCAAAAGCTTGGAGCGGCTTGTCAGATCCCACAGCCGCCAGGGGGCGATGACCCGGATCGCGGGGTCAAGGGCGGCGGCCGAGAGTTCGAACCGGACCTGATCGTTGCCTTTGCCAGTGGCACCATGCGCCACGGCATCGGCGCCGTGTTTGTGGGCCAGCTCGACCAGGTGTTTGGAGATCAGTGGACGGGCAATGGAGGTGCCCAAGAGATAGAGGCCTTCATACAATGCGTTCGCCCGGAACATCGGGAAGACGAAATCGCGGACGAATTCCTCGCGCACGTCGACGATGTGGATGTTCTTGGGCGCGATGCCCATAAGCAGCGCCTTCTTGCGCGCCGGCTCAAGCTCTTCACCCTGACCAAGGTCGGCGGTGAAGGTGATCACCTCGCAGCCATATTCGGTCTGCAGCCATTTCAGGATGATCGAGGTATCAAGCCCGCCGGAATAGGCAAGGACGACTTTCTTGGGCTTTTGCATCGCAGGACTCCCGAATGCGAAACTGACGCCGGGGTCTATTGGGTTTTCACTGCGCAAACAAGACCGATTGGCCTTGCCGCGCCCGCGCTGTAGGGTCGCGCGCATGAGCCAGTTTGCCATCCAAGCCCGCGCCGCCGCCCAAGCTATCCGCGACCTGTTCCCGGAAACGCCGTTGCAGCGCAACGATCACCTGTCGGCGCGCTACGGTGCCGAGGTCTGGTTGAAGCGCGAGGATCTGACGCCGGTGCGCAGCTACAAGCTGCGGGGCGCGTTCAATGCCATGCGCAAGGTGCGAACGCAGGCACCTGAGCAGGGGCATTTTGTCTGTGCCAGTGCGGGGAATCATGCGCAAGGCGTGGCCTTTGCCTGTCGGCATTTCGGGGTGAAGGGCACGATCTTCATGCCAGTGACGACGCCGCAGCAAAAGATCGACAAGACCCGCACCTTTGGCGGCGACGCGGTCGAGATTATGCTGACCGGCGACTATTTCGACCAGACCCTGACCGCCGCGCAAGAGTTTTGCCGCGCAAAGCGCGCGCATTTTCTGGCGCCGTTCGACGATGCCGATGTGATCGAGGGGCAGGCGAGTGTTGCCGTCGAGATCATGGATCAGCTGGGCCGCGCACCCGATCTGGTGGTGCTGCCGGTGGGCGGGGGTGGTCTGGCCTCGGGTGTGACCAGCTACCTGCGCGAGGTGGCGCCGCTGGTGCAGTTCCGCTTTGTCGAACCGGCGGGTGGGGCCAGTCTGAAGGCGGCGCTGGAGCATGGCGGGCCGGTGAAACTGCCGCGGATCAACAGTTTTGTTGATGGTGCGGCGGTGGCGAAGATCGGTGATCTGACCTTTCGCAAGCTGGATTGGGTGAAGCCCGACCAGGTGTTGCTGGCGCCGGAAGACCGCATCTGCATCACCATGCTGGAAATGCTGAATATCGAGGGAGTCGTGTTGGAGCCGGCGGGGGCGCTGTCGGTGGATGTATTGCCGGAGCTGGCGCCGATGATCCGGGGCAAGACGGTGGTCTGCGTGACCTCTGGCGGGAATTTCGATTTCGAACGGCTGCCTGAGGTGAAGGAACGGGCGCAGCGTTATGCCGGGTTGAAAAAGTATTTCATTCTGCGCATGCCGCAGCGGCCGGGTGCGCTGCGCGAGTTCCTGTCGATGCTGGGGTCGGAAGACGACATTGCCCGCTTTGAATACCTGAAGAAATCGGCGCGCAACTTCGGTTCGGTCCTGATCGGGATCGAGACGAAGAATGCCGAGAATTTCCAGCGCTTCACCCATCGGATGGAAGCAGCCGAATTCGCCTACCGCGACATCACCAACGACGAAGCGCTGTCCGAATTTCTGATCTAGGCAGCGTTGCCCTTGGCCAGTGCGCCAAGGAAGGCCGCCTTGGATGCCTCATAGACCGAAGCGATCCGGCCAAGGTCGACGGCCGCGCCGTTGCCCTGCCCTGCCTGCCTTTCACCGGATTGGCACAGTGCCGAGAGATCGGCCAGGCCAAGGTTCAGCGCGCTGCCCTTCAGAAAATGCAATTGCGCCTCCATATCGGCATCCGGCAAACCGCCGCTGATGCGGGCCACAACCTCATCCGCCTCTTCCAGAAACATCGTCACCACATCGGCAAGATCTTCATCCCCGATCTCTGCCCTGAGTTCATTCAGCCTGTCCCACGCGATCATATAAACCCTCCGCCCACCGAAGTTACACCCGCGACAAGGGTTTCATCGCCGCCTTAACAAAGGGTAAGCCGCCACAGGTCGTTCAGGGGGCATTTTAGGTTTCACCTGCGCTTAACACCTGCGGGCGCATCTCTTGGTGTAGATGAACCAGTCAGGTGGTGCAGGTGCTTGGGTCGACGGAAATGAAGGATACAGGTCCGGTGGACCAACTGGACGCGTCGGGGGTGCGCGTGCTGGTTGTCGACGACAGCCGCGCGCAAAGGCATATCCTGGCCATGTACTTGCGCAAATGGGGGTATGAAGTTCTGGAATCCGCCTCGGCAGATGCGGCCTTGGCGCTTTGCGCGTCGATTCGTGTTGGCGTGGTGATCAGTGACTGGATGATGCCGGGCATGTCTGGCGTCGAATTCTGTAAGCGCTTCAGGGCCTTGCCGCGCGAAGACTATGGCTATTTCATCCTGCTGACATCGAAATCCGAAAAGTCCGAAATCGCCAGCGGGTTGGAAGCGGGGGCCGATGATTTCGTGCCCAAGCCGGTGGGCAGTGATGAATTGCGCGCCCGGCTTCGCGCCGGCCTGCGAATCCTTGGCATGCAGGCAGAGTTGGTCGCGAAGAACCGGGTCATCGCCGCAAACATGGAAGAGTTGCAAAAGCTGTATGATTCGCTGGACCGCGACCTGATGGAGGCGCGCAAGCTCCAACAGACGCTGGTCCGCGAACGCCAGCGCGATTTCGGGCGGGCTGCGGCCTCGCTGATGATTCGCAGCTCGGGCCATGTCGGGGGTGATCTGGTCGGGGCCTTCCAGATCGACGAGCGCCGGGTCGCGGTCTATTCGGTCGATGTTTCCGGCCACGGCGTTGCTTCGGCAATGATGACCGCGCGGCTGGCGGGATATCTGTCCGGCAGTTCCCCCGACCAGAACCTGGCCTTCCAGCAATTGCCCGACGGTCGCCGCAGCGTGCGCCGCCCCGCTGCCATTGCACAGGAATTCAATCGCCTGATGCTGGAGGAGATTCAGGTCGAACAATACTTCACCATGGCCTACGCGGTGCTGGAGCTGGACACCGGCAAGGTCGTGCTGACGCAGGCCGGGCACCCGCATCCGATGGTCCTGCGCGCCGATGGTCGGCTGGAGCGGGTGGGCAACGGCGGATTGCCGATCGGGTTGATACCCGACGCCGATTATGATGACAGCGAGTTGACGTTGAATGCGGGCGATCGGCTGTTCCTTATGTCGGACGGCATTACCGAGTGTCCGGGAACCACCGGGCTGGACTTGGGCGAAGAGGGATTGGCCAGCCTGCTGGACCGGCTGGGAGAGCTCGAAAGCCCTGCGTTGCTGGAGGCTCTGGTATGGGATCTTGCCGACTACGCCGGAACAGACCATTTCGCCGATGACGTCTCCGGTGTGTTGCTGGATTACCGGGGCTGACCGGCCACCAGGGCAAGCATGGTCCTGTCCCCATCATTCCCCAACACCAGCAAGGCCTGACTGGCCGACATCCAGACAGCGGTGTGACCAGGTTCGCTGGGCGGGCCAAGGCGACAGACCGGTCGGCCAAGATAGACGGTGCATAGTTTCTCGGCCCAGAGGTCGTATTCGGGCATGTAGGTGAATCGGCGGAACGTGCCGATGCGCCGCGAAATGGCGATTTTCCAGCCGGTTTCCTCGCGCACCTCGCGGTGCAGTGCTGCAATTGGGTGTTCGCCCGCTTCAATTCCGCCTCCGGGCAATTGGAACTCGGGCTCCGGCTCGGCCTGGTGGGTGGTCAGGATGTCCTTGCCCCGCATCAGTACGGCATAAACGCCCGCACGGCGCCGGTAGGATTGCCCCGCCTGCACGGGTTCGCCGAATCGTCGGATCATGATCGCCCCTTGGTCTTGCGCGCATGGTGCCTATATACACGCCCGGAATGCCAGCGCCGGCGCGCCAGGGAAGCCTCATGACACTTGGAATTCAACTCGCCTGGGACGACACCGTCTTGCCGTTTCAACTTGATCAGTCGGGAATCCGCGGTCGCGTCGTGCGGCTGGATGGCGTATTGGATCAGGTCCTGCACCAGCACGCCTACCCCCCCGTGATCGAGTCGCTGGTGGCCGAGATGGCATTGCTGACGGCGCTGATCGGGCAATCGATCAAGCTGCGCTGGAAGCTGTCCTTGCAGGTGCGCGGCAAGGGGGCTGCGCGGTTGATTGCGACCGATTACTATGGCCCGCAGGAAGAAGGGGCACCTGCGCGCATCCGCGCCTATGCCAGCTTTGATGACGAGCGGCTGGACGCCGAGGCCGATCCTTATGGCCAGATCGGCGATGGGTATTTTGCGATGATGCTGGATCAGGGAGAAGGGATGGTGCCCTATCAGGGCTTCACGCCCATCGCGGGTGGATCGCTTTCCGCCTGTGCAGAGACGTATTTTGCCCAGTCCGAACAGCTTCCGACACGATTTTCGCTGACGTTTGGCCGCAGCTCTGCGCCTGGGGAAGGCGAGCATTGGCGCGCCGGTGGCGTGATGTTGCAACACATGCCAAATGTCGGTGGCGTGGCGGCTCAAGGCGGCAGCGGTGAAGGCGGGCTCCTGGGCCATGCCGATATTCTGTCCGGGGCCGAGTCCGAAGACTGGACCCGCGCCAACCTGCTGTTGGACACTGTCGAAGAGCTGGAGTTGATCGGACCGACGGTTGCGCCGACCGATCTGCTGGTGCGCCTGTTCCACGAAGAGGGCCCGCGGGTTTTCGAGGCGCAGCCGGTGCGCTTTGGCTGCTCCTGTTCAGAAGACAAGGTGCGTAGCGCGATGTCGATCTATAGCCAAAAGGATATCGCCACGATGACCACCGCGGCCGGTGTCGTGACCGCGGATTGCCAGTTTTGCGGCGCACATTACGAATTGGACCCTGCGACCCTGGGGTTCGAGGCCAGGAATGGCGGTTGAAGACCGCGTTCGCGCTCTGCTTGGCCGCTCGACCGGTGCGTCGTCGGACCATGACCTGAACCCGGATGTGAAATTGTCGCCTGGGCGTTTACTGCGCCCCGCCGCGGTACTGGTGCCTGTCTGGCAGCGGCAAGACGGGTTGCGCGTCATCCTGACCAAACGCGCATCGCATCTGCAACATCACCCCGGTCAGGTGGCCTTTCCTGGCGGCAAGATCGACGAAAGCGACAACTCGCCCGAGGCCGCCGCGCTGCGTGAAGCAAATGAAGAAATCGGCCTATCAGCTGGGTTGGTGACGATTCTGGGTCGATTGCCAACCCATGAAACGGTAACGGGCTTTGCCGTGACTCCGATATTGGCAACGGTAGAGGGCAACTTCAGGCCGGTGCCGGAGGTGGGCGAAGTTGATGAGATCTTTTCGGTGCCGCTGAACCATGTTCTGGGGGTCATGAATTATTCAGTCCAGCGACGGCTCTGGCGCGGCGAATGGCGGCGCTATTATGCCGTGCCCTGGGGCCCCTACTACATCTGGGGCGCGACAGCGCGTATCCTGCGTGGGCTGGCGGACGGGTAGGGCGATGAAGGTTTCGGGCGAGTGGCTGGAGCGACCAGAGACCCAGGCGATTTGCGCGGTGCTTTCCAGCGCGGGCTGGCAAGCTTTACCGGTGGGAGGCTGCGTGCGTAACGCCCTTATGGGCGTGCCGGTCGCGGATGTCGACATCGCCACCGATGCGCGCCCGGAAACAGTCTCTGATCTGTCGAAAAGGGCTGGTTTCAAGGTTGTTCCAACGGGGGTCGAGCATGGCACGCTGACGGTGATCGCGGGCGGTATTCCCTATGAGATCACCACGTTCCGCCGCGATGTTGAAACCGATGGCCGCCGCGCGGTCGTGGCCTTTTCCGATCGGCTGGACGAGGATGCCGCCCGACGGGATTTCACCATGAATGCGCTTTATGCTCGCCCAGACGGCGCATTGATCGACCCGTTGGGAGGCATTGCCGACGTTTTGGCGCGGCGGGTGCGGTTTGTCGGCGATGCCGAAACCCGCATTCGCGAGGACTACCTGCGCATCCTTAGGTTCTTTCGCTTTCATGCCTGGTATGGTGATCCGGCCGGGGGCCTGAACGCAGACGGCCTTGCCGCCTGTGCAGCACTTTCGCCCGGAATAGAGACGCTTTCGCGGGAGAGACTGGGCACGGAAATGAAGAAGCTTCTGACCGCGCCGGACCCGGCACCGGCAGTCGCGGCGATGGCAATGGCCGGGGTGCTGGCACAGGTCTTGCCCGGCGCCGATCATCGCGCCCTGGCGCCTTTGGTGCATCTGGAGGATGGTCGCGACCCGCGATGGCAAAGGCGGTTGGCGGTTCTGGGCGGAAAGGATGCGGCCAGTCTGCTGCGGCTGTCGCGGACCGAGGGAAAGGAGCTATTGGCAATTGCCGAATCGGCGCGGAACGACGAAGCCGACGCTGCTCTGGGCTGGCGGCTGGGGGCGGTGGCAGGCGCCGATGCCGTGCTGGTCCGGTCGGCCCTGACCGGCGC